>CAUDRX010000077.1 GCA_958451915.1 uncultured Peptococcaceae bacterium | reverse complement strand
CAACTGGTACGTGCTTAGTATAAATTCACTTAATCGATTTGAAAAATATTCATTATCTTTATGGTCTTATAGACAGTGCCTATGGATAAAAAATAAGGCCACCAACGCATCCCTACAAAACGGAATGCGTTGGTGGCCTCATCGCCTGGTTTATTTCTTTTTATTTTGAAAGCGCTTTTTCAGTTCTTCAAGATGCGCTTTTTTGTCGTCCGTGTGGGACGTCTGCGTCTTACTGTGACTGTCTTTTTGCGTGTGCCACTTATTCATGTCACGCGGGGTCTCATAAAGATTTTTTCCCACTATGCCTCGCCTCCTTCTGGCAGTTCAAACGGATGGCGCAAACGTTCTCTGCCATCACTATAGCAGACCACCGTCTCTGTATTTTTGATAGCATTCCAGATCATTGTATCAAGATCAGGGATCAACGCTTCGTTATGCTGGCATTCTTCAACACGTGGCTTGGTTTTTGGCTCTTTTGGCACGAATACGGTACAGCAATCTTCATATGGTAAGATTGAAATATCATAGGTATCAATCTTCTGCGCAATATCCATAATGTCTAATTTGTCATACGCGATGAGCGGACGTAAGATCGGCATAGTTGTAACCTGATTGATCGCATAGATGCTCTCTATGGTCTGGCTTGCCACCTGTCCCAGATCATCACCAGTAACAATCGCCTTCGCATTGCGAATCTCAGCGATACGCTCCGCAATACGCAGCATGATACGACGCATCAAAGTGATACGAAGATTATCCTGACAATTCATGCCGATAGCTTCTTGAATGCGCGTAAATGGCACCAAATGGACAATCACATGACCGCCATACCTTGCGACCTTCTCAGCAAGCGAGAGGACTTTCTCCTCAGCCTGTTGAGAGGTGTATGGATACGAATGAAAATGGATCGCTTCAACAACAACCCCACGTCGCATAATGGACCACATGGCCACCGGACTGTCAATCCCACCTGAGAGCAGCGCTACTGCCCGTCCGCCAGTACCTAACGGCAAGCCGCCAAGACCTTTATATTTTTGAACGTAAATATAACTTTTATCGAAGCGAATATCTACGTTTAACTCCAGGTCATAGTTTTCAAGGTCACCTGTCAGGACAGGGATTTCTGCAAGGATTCTTTCGGCGATCTTTAATTGCATATCCATCGAACGAATCGGAAAACGTTTGTTTGCGCGTTTAACTGTAACTCGAAAACGCAGTCCACTGATCGCAACTTGCTGCATCTCTTTCACTGCAGTAGTAATGATCGCTTCTTCAGATAGCTCACAAGAAACTACCGGACTATATGACGAGATCCCATAAACGCGATCTAAGCTCGGATAAAAGACAGATGGGTCTTGTCCAGCTTCTAACGGAATCACCACGCGACCACGAATATCATTTACTTCGCATGAAATGCCCGTATCAATCTTAATCTGATGCCGGATATTTTTAACTAATGTTTTCAAAAACTGTTTCTGATTCTTCCCTTTTAATGATAATTCACCATAACGAATCAAAATTTGATTGTACATAAAGTGCCTCCTCTATGCATCGTATTTAACAATACAACTGATTTTATACTAACAACCAGCATCTCGCAAGAGCAGAAACAAAAAAGCCGCCTCGGATCACCGGAAGATCCGAGGCGGATATATGATACTTACTTATTGAGATATTTCTTGAAAGGCCAGAACATGATGCCACCCTTGATAAAGTGGACGTTTTCAAAACCATTCTGTTCAAGAATCAACTGCCCTTCAAAGCCACGGGTCGAGAGAATGCAGAACACAACAATCTCTTTATCGCGTGGCAGCTCATCAACGCGAGCACGCAATTCTTCAATTGGGATATGGTGATAATTTGGCGTATCGAAAGGCATTGCCTTTACTTCGTCGTCAACACGAAGATCAACAAATACGACGTCATCGTCCTGTAGTTTTTCGAGTGCTTCGAAGAAATTGTAAGAATGTGCACGACCTTCAATCTCATTCTGGATAACATTAGCATTTACTAAAAGATTATCTACAGCAGAAGAGAATGGTGGTGCATAAGCCAGATCCATGTTAGCCATATCGTATGCCGTCAGCTGAGGGTTAGCAGAAAGTGCACCCGCCATAGTATCAATACGCTTATCTACAGTGCCAGGGCCAACGATCTGAACACCAAGGATACGGGCGGTCTTTCTATCAGCAACAGTCTTGACCATGATCAGCTTCTTACCAGGGATGAAGTGAGTGATATCCGGACCAGGAACGACGCAAGTTACAACATCATAGCCCAGACGGATGGCATCTGCTTCAGTCAGACCAACTTTACCAATAGACCAGTCAAAGAGTTTGCAGATAGAAGTTCCAAGTACGCCTGGGAAAGTCTGGACATTACCTTTTGCAATGTTGGTGCCAATGATGCGACCATGTTTATTAGCTGTAGAACCCATTGGTCCGTAGATCTTTTCACCTGAAATGCGATGGGTGACAGATACGCAGTCACCACCAGCGTAGATATCCGGATCAGAAGTCTGCATGTACTCATTAACGATAATGGTACGGTCGCAATCAAGACCCGCATCTTTCGCCAGAGAGATCTCAGGGCGAACACCGGCCGCAACAAGCACAAGATCACAATCAAGCTCACCCTTATCAGTGATGACCCCGCAAACTTTACCTTCGTCATCAATCTTAATCTCTTTTACTGCAGTGGAAAGCATGAAGTTCATGTCTTCTTTTTCAAGATAATCCTGAACGACGATAGACATATCTTTGTCAATCATCTTAGGGAAGATCTGATCCATCATTTCAATAACGGTAACGTCAATCCCCCAGTTTGCAAAGTTTTCGGCCGTTTCCATACCGATCAGACCGGCACCGATAACAACGGCTGCGCCTACACCACCTTTGAGGTACTGCTGGATTTCAACCCCGTCAACAGGTGTTTTTACACCGAAAACACCCTTGGCATCAATATTGACGATTGGTGGCTTAGAATTGCTGGAACCAGTAGCGATAACAACCTTATCGTAAGGAAGTTTCTTTTCTTCGCCGGTCTTAACATCCTTAACTTCTACCACCTTGTTCGCACGATCAATCTTGGTTGCTTCCCAACCAAGCAAGGTATCGATATCTTTGGTCGCCTTCATAAATTCCGGCGTACGAACAGCATCCCAAGAAGTCGTCATCAAATCATTCAATTCTTTAACGATGGAGCCAATGTAGTATGGAAGACCACAACCGCCATAGGAGATGTAATCGCCACGTTCTACCAGTGTCACCTTAGCTTCGGGCATCAGTCTTTTCAGTCTGGCTGCCGATTTTGGGCCGCAGGAAACGCCGCCAATTACTACAACATTCAGTTCGCTCATAATTCTCCTCCTAAGTAAAGATAGACTTATACTTTTATCATACGCCTCTTCTCAAAAAAGTCAATAATTTCCTAAAAGAAAGAGTGAATTATCTATCACTTTAGTTTGGATGCTATTGGATCAATTTTGCTATAGTGTCGGGAATCTTCAGACGAAAACAACAAAATATCTGTCTAGTCCCATAATGATTTTCTATCATTTTCTTCTCCTGGATTTTCTCAAAAACAAGTACAAAAATTCACTTAGATATGTTATATTTTTAATAAGTACAATGTGCTTCGAATGCCATAAACACTTGCGACTATGTTTGGTGGTCTATTTGAAAAACAGCATTGTATATACAAGGAGGTAAGATAGTTATGTTGTTAACCCTTTTATGCTGGTTTGCCATCATCTTCTTCTTTGCAGCTACTGTCCGCAAATTCATGGACTATGCGAAGAAGCCGATGCACGGTCGTCAGGATCTTTACCCAATCCCTGGTGAAGAAGAAAGACATGCCGAACACGGTGGTTCTTACTTTGAAGACCAAAAATGGTGGGAACAGCCACGCAAAAAGAACCATGTTGGCGAGATCGTTGATATGCTTAAAGAAATGCTCTTCATCAAGAAGCTTTTCATTAAGCAGCGTCAGTTCTGGTGGATCTCCTATGCACTCCATCTTGGCATCTATGTCTGCATCGCTATGCTGGTTGTTGCAACAGCAGGTGTTATCCTTCCATTTACCGGGATCCTTGCTTGGCTCGTGTCTGTTGCGGTCACCCTTCTGGGCCTTGCATCTGGTCTGCTCATTTGCACCGGTACGGTAGGTTTACTGGTTAAACGTCTTACTGACCGTGAATTCAGAAGCTACACCACTCCACAGGAATTCTTTAATCTTGGCTTTTTGTTTGCAGGGGCCTTCTCAGGCTTAGTCGCATTTGCATCCAACAAATTCAGCTATGGTTATGTTTCCAAGCTCATTCGCAACATGTTACACTTCAAATCCACGAAGGGCTTGAACAAACCAACCAAGATCAACATCCTGATCGTATGTGGTCTGCTCATTTATATTCCGGTCTGCAAGATGAGCCATTATGTTGGTAAATATTACACATTCCACAAAGTCATCTGGGACAACGCACCAAACGTTCCTGGCAGCAAGGTTGAAGAAACCATCATCGCTGAAGCTGACATCAAACCAAGCGACGATATGAAATGGGCTGCTCCATTGATGGATAAGTAATAGATCTTTTTCCGCAGCAATCGCAACACGATTCGATTTTTAAAGGAGGAGTAATCTTGATCGACGGAAGACTCATTCGTCCACGTGATATCGCGATCAGAGGTGAACAGCTCACCACCGTACTTGACAACAAGCACCTGATGCCGCTGCCTGCACCTTTTGAAGATCCTGCAACGTGGCCAGAATTCAAAGAAGTAAAGCCTGAATGGCGTGACACCTACTACGCAGATTTGGATGGTGTCATTGCACTTGATAACTTCAAGAAACCACAGACCCCTGAAGAAGAAGAAGAACTTTGCAATAAGTTTTTAAAAGGTCTCGAAAAGCTCGTTAATGATGAAGCGAACAAAGGCATGATTCAGGTTCTGGATCTGACTGTTGAGTATTGCGCAAAATGCAACACTTGCTCCGATGCGTGCCACATCTTCACCGCTACTGACAGAAACGAGATCTACCGCCCAACCTGGCGTATCGAAGTTCTGCGTCGTCTGATCAAAAAGTACATCAATAAAGAAGGCAAACTCAAAGCATGGTTCACTGGAGCAGATGTTGATCTGAACTGGGAAACTGTTATGCGACTCGGTGAGGACGCTTACCGCTGCAACCTTTGCAGACGCTGTGCTCAAGCCTGCCCACTCGCATTAGATAACGGTTCTTTGGCAAAAGAGATCCGCAAGATCTTCAGCCAGGAACTTGGTATCGTTCCAAAACCACTCTGCGAAAAGGGTTCTAAACTGCAGCTGAAGACCGGCTCTTCTACTGGTATCACCCGTCCTGCTTTCATTGATACGGTCGAATTCCTTGATGAAGACCTCAACGATCTTTATCCAGGTCATGATTACAAGACGCCAATTGATAAGCACGGTGCGGATATCCTTTTGATCCACAATGCCGGTGAATTTATGGCCTGGCCAGAAAATCCAACCGCATTCACGATCCTCTTTGATGAAGCAGGTTTGGATTGGACCCTCAGCTCTGACCTTTGCGGTTATGACAATGTTAACTATGGTATCTGGTATGATGACATGTTTGCCAAAGAAGTTGCTGTCCGCCAGATGGAAGCAGCTAAAAAGCTCGGTGTCAATCGTATTGTCATCGCCGAATGCGGCCATGCACACAAAGCGGCTACCGTTGTTGCTGACCGTTATACTCCATCTACTGGTCGTGTACCAGTCGAAAGCTTCCTGCCTTTGATGCGTGACCTTGTTCTCAGTGGGACTTTTGATCTGGATCCATCCAGAAACGACTTCCCTGTTACCCTGCATGACCCATGCAACTACGTACGTCAGATGGGTATCGTAGAACCACAGCGCGAGATTCTGAGAGCTGTTCTGCCTGAAGGTCGCTTCAAAGAAATGTATCCTCACGGTGTCGATAACTACTGCTGCGGCGGTGGTTCCGGGTTTGCAATCATGAATTCCCTGAACTTCTCCGATTTCCGCGACAATGTATCTTCCCGTATGAAGCTGAAACAGATCCTTGATGCATTTGGCCCAGAAGATATTTACAACACTGATCTTGTTAAATATATCTGCGCACCTTGCTCCAACTGCAAAGGGACCTTCCGTGACATGCTCGCACATTGGGGCCTCACCAAGAACTACAACTTCCAGTATGGTGGCCTCGTAGAACTAATCGTTAATGCAATGACCAAGTTCGATGAACCATTCTTCGAATTCCTGCAGTAAACGATTTCCAAAAAAGAACCGCCAGAGATCGAACTCTGGCGGTTCTTTTTATGTTAATCTAAAGGACTGTCGATGGATTGGGCATGGCCCGAATTGTCGCAGTGCCTCATAGTGATCAAATGTCGGATAGCCTTTATTCTGAGCAAAACCATATTGCGGATATAATTCATCAAACATCTTCATTCGATGGTCTCGATGTACTTTTGCAACGATGGAGGCTGCCGCGATAGAAATGCTCAATGTGTCCCCTCCAATGATATTACGGCTCGCCAAAGTGATATCAAGATGATTCTGACCATCAATGAGTACGAAATCTCCGAATGGTAATTTCTCGATCGCATTTTTCATCGCAAGTTCAGCAGCATGGAGGATATTCAAACGATCGATCTCAGCAGCAGATACTTCAGCGATCGCATATGCAAGTGCCTTTTTTTGTATCTCTTCTGCAAGTGCTTCACGGCGTTTTTCGCTAAGTTTCTTTGAGTCATTGATTCCAATGATCTCATTATCTTTCGACAAGATGACAGCCGCAGCGACAACTGGTCCAGCCAAAGGCCCTCTTCCCACTTCATCGGTACCAATAACGATGTGATACCCAGCTTCGAAAGCCTCTTCTTCAAAACGCCAAAGCTTTTTTAAACGCGCACGTTCCTGTAGGAGCTTATCGTGGTCACGCAACGTCTTCTGCGCAAAAGAAACAATCCCTTTTCTTTCGTCCTCTAAAAGAGTTGCACATGCTGCTAATCTGTCTTCCTCGCACATTGCTGTGACAGATTTTTTGATTTGACTGATGTTCATAGACTGCCATTGATTTTCCATTGATCATCCCTCCATATCTGTTATTATATATCAAATCGAATTCTTTTCGCCACACTTTGAGCATTTTATGCTATAATAAAATGGATTTTTATGGAGGTGTAACGCATGAAATTTAATGGTGCATTAGTAAAAACTGATGCGCGTGTCATCGGGGTTGCTGTGGTTGATAAATCCTTTATCAACAAGGATCCAATGGAACGTGCAAAATATATTCAGGCTTTTATTGAAGGGTTTGGCGGTCAAGTGCCAGTCGTCTTGCTTTTAGGCGCTAAGAACGATCTGGGGATCAACGAAGAGTTCTGGGGGCGTCCTGATCTCGTTGCTCACTTGAAAGAAATCCCATTGAACATGATGACTTTTAAGACCTATACTGCGCCAGATGTCGAATGAACAAAAAGCCAGCGAAAGAAAAACTTTCGTCTGGCTTTTTTATTATTATTTGATTATTTATCTGCGCAGTGTTTCCCTCACAGGCCAAATATATCGCCAATATTTCAGGTTTAAATATATGATACTGACACCTGCAACCATTGTGGAAAACAACCAACGCATACCTGACTCAAACGGAAAAACACGAGGCAGAAAAACTACCGCAAAAATAAAAATAACACCTGCTAAGCACTGATCCCATGTTATCTGATGATGCTTGTACATATCACGAGAGGTAAAGAATAATCCAATACATGAGGTAATAATAATCGTGAGCCACCACACCTGCGGTGCATCATTGGGGTAATATTTAAAATACCCTTGAACTCCGGACAAAAACAATAGATAAGAGAAAAACCGCCCACTAAGCATCTTCTCGTTTCGCTTTTTTAATCTCTTATCATAGGCTTGCTCCGATGCATTTGTAGCCATCTCTTCTAAACCATTCAATGCGGCAACACTGGTCTCCAAAAGCGCAGCCAGTCTGACAAGATTGACTGCTGTAGGTCTGCTTTTGTCAGCTTCCCACTTCGCTACCGCCTGTCGGCTTATATTCAGTTGTTCTGCGACGTATTCCTGAGAAAAACCCATCGCCTTGCGGCGTCTTTGAATATTGCTTCCAAGTGACATAAGGATCACCGCCTTTCGATTACCGATATTTTATCAGATCTGCTTACACGGCACCAGCAACTATACCGCAACCAGTAATCGAATCCCGAAAAATCCTTTAAATTTAGAACCGTTTACAAAACAAAAGTCCGTTCTTCGCAAGAACAAAGAACGGACTCTCTTATTATTTTGCCACTTGACATGTTTTAACGATCGCAAAGAAATAGATCATTAATCCCATCCATATAACTGCCAGCAAAATCTGTACAACAGGGAGATGACTTACAAACCAACATCCGATAGCCATGCTTACAGTGATCATAATTGTGATGCGGAGTTTTGTCGAAAAAGTCATCCCCTGCCCCTGCACGTAACTCTCAAGGTTCTTTTTATAGATGCTGGTATTTGTGAACCAGCGATGCAGCCGCTCTGAGCTTTTCGCAAAGAGGACCGTTGCCAGGAGATAAAACGGCACTGTCGGAAGCACGGGCAAAAATGCGCCCAATGTCCCCAGTCCTAAACAAAGACAGCCCAGCACCATCAAGATCATTCTTAAAAGGGTCATCTCATTCCTCCCAGCTTTTTCACTTCAAACCACAGATACTAACACATCTCGTTTTTCCATCATACTCCACGGACATTTCCAGCTGTTCGGAAATGAATCGTATCGGTACGAGCGTCCGATCGCCAACGATCTCAGCAGGCGTATCTGTTTCCACCTCAACACCGTCGACATTGACTGTGCTGCTACCTATCATCAATTCAAGGTGATGGCCATGGTGGTCGATCGTGATCGGTGAATCGTGTCCTGTCCATTCTACCTGACCGCCCAGAGCCTCGGTGATCAAGCGCAGAGGCACCATGGTGCGATCATTGATGATGATCGGCGGCTGATCCAATGTTTTCTGTTCTCCATTGAGCCAGTATACCTCATTATCGATGTACAAGTCAAGCAGATCATAAGCATTATTGCCAAGAAGTGCTTCACCACGCAAACTGCCGATCGAAGCCACGAGCTTGCCATTTGGCAGATCGTTGGTACTGGAGACTTTCACCGCTCCGCTGCTGCCTTCGCCACTGAAACCTTCCAACGTCCATGTTGCCACGCGTGGATCCAGCAACACTTCAGAACCATCAAGCTTGGTCCCATACAATGTCCCGCGTACGGTACCGCCTTCACTGACCATGAAGGTGTCTGTTTCCACCCGCAGGCTCTTCAACCCTTCTTCACCAAGGATGTTCACACTGCGCTGCGACACCGCCCCAAACTCATGGACGATATCGATCGTCTCAGTCCCTGGCGAAAGTGCGACATAAGCCAAACCTGCTGATGCGCCCATCCCATTGACAGAATTGATACTATACTCGTCTGGGCTGACTGTCAGTGGATGGAAGTTTGCGTCCCAGGATTTTGTAACACCAAAGCTCTTCGTCTCACCAATAACAATCTCATCCGGACCTGTCGTTTCAAATCCAGCAACTTCTCCGACCGGCGAACTGTTATAGATCCCGATCCCATTAACGACTGGGCGCAGCCACCCATTTCCTTCAGGACCGATCACGGTAGAGAGATGATCTTCGCCCAGATGCTGTACAACCATCGTGGTCGAGCCCCCGCCATCAAGATTGACCGCCCGCCAAGCGCCTAGATATTCCATGAAATAGCCCATCGTCGAAAGTTGCGCGCCTACACTGCGATTTGTTCGACCTTCGGCACAAACGAACCATAACGTTTTACCATCCTGAGAAATCGCAGCAGCAGTACGCGCACGCGTACCACCTAAGGCATTAAGGTCTTTGTAATAAGGAACCATATGACCATTGTCTTCTAGTAAGGCATGACCACCAACAAGAAATTTCCAATCACGGTCTGGAGTAACTTGAGAAACAATATTCACTTTTGACCCAACAGGACAATGCGTATTGATAAAAGTCTCACC
>CAUDRX010000076.1 GCA_958451915.1 uncultured Peptococcaceae bacterium | reverse complement strand
TGGCAGCTTTCGTAGTCACCATGATGCCTTTCGCTGCTTTTGCGGCTGAACCTAAAACAGCCGTAGTAGATGCTTCTTACTTCGGTACTGAAGATACTGATGTAAGCGCAGCTACTTATGAAGATGTTGTTGCTACTTTTGACGTTGCAGATAAGAGCGGTGCTCCAATCGGTGATAAAGACACTGGGCTCAATGCTGTTATGGTATGGGCTACTCTTGAAGGTGAAAGCACCCCAAGCAGTGCTGCAACCTTCTACAACTATGCCGATGGCGCAGTTGGTGGCAAACTGAGAGCCGCTTCTACTCAGCAGAACAGCTATGCCACCGACGTTGAAGTAAAAGATGGTTATCAGATCGCTGTAGACTTCGCACGTCCTGGTACCTATGTACTGCATGCTGCTCAGGTAACTAAGAACGCTGCTGATGAAACTGTTATCACTGAATTCAACTACGATGCTGATACCCAGAAAGTCATTGTTGAAGCAAATGAAGTTGGCTACATCACTGTAGATAATACTAAAGTTGAAAACGGCAAAATGGATCTGACTGTCGAAGGTAAGGAAGCTTATCAGGTATATGCTAACGGCACCGAAAAGAAAAATGTCAAAGTCGTAGCTTATGCTGAACAGGAAGATCAGGAAGCGACTGTTGCAACTGGTAAGAATTTCACCATTGACACCAACTCCAACAACCTGACTGTTACCAAGACTGAAGCTACCACCGACCGCCAGGGTTCCTTCGAATTTGCTTATAGCGCAACCAAGGCTGGTACCTATGTCATCACTATCGAAAGTGAAGATGGTTATACCGCTAAGCTGACCGTTAAGGCTATCAGCAATGATGAAGCATATGCTGCTTCCATCGAAGGTACTTCCGAAGATGTGACCCTTAACGTCGATGAAGTAAAAGACGCTGATTTCTCCGATGCTGTACAGTTCACCATCAAGGATCAGAACGGCAAAGAAATGCTGAACGGTAAAGGTTCCGCTGGTCAGCCAGCTGCTGATGCAAGTGCTGACAAGCGTGCTGATTATGTAGCATTTGTTGGCGATGCTCCTGAAAAGTTCAAAGGCGATGCTAAAGACTTCCAGCTCATCTATGATGAAGAAGATGAAGTTTACACCCTGAAATATGCTGGTAGTGCTAAGCTTGTTGAAGGTGAATACAACATCCGCGTTTCCCTGTACAGAACTGGCGACTTTGCAGATGTTACCCTGACCCTCGGCGAATTCGATGAAAAGAATGTTACCGACATTAAGGTCGTTCCAACCAAAGACCGTGTTGCTTACAACGCAAACTCTGTTGGTTACAAGGTGATCGCTGTTGACGCTAATGGTGTTGAAAGCAATATCACTGCCGATAAGGGCACTAGCTTCTTTATGGGCGTTGCTGCATCTTCCGATTTAGTTAATGCAAAGTTGGTTGATGATATTGACTCGGAAAATGCTGGCAACCAGTACGGGATCACGTGGACCACAGTTGGCCCAAAGGATAAAGAATCTGTGATCGGTTCTGTAATCACTCTGACCGCTGTCAGCGATGAATATGGCATCCTCACTTCGGCTGAGATCACTCTTACTGATACTGATGTCGTAGCAGGACTTGCATTCGACAAAGAAGCTGGCGCTGCTAATGAAGACAACACCGTTAAGGTTTCTGTTGTCGATGAAGATGGTAATGTCGTTAAAGTTGATGGTAAAGTAAAAGCTTATGTAACCAGCAGCTCCAACGAAAAAGCAAACTATGCTGTTACCCCAGTTAATGATGTGAAAGACGGTAAGAATGGTAGCCTGACTGTATTTGCAGATCAGCCAACCACTCTCGAGATCGTTGTAGCAGTTGTTGATACCGGTGATGCTAACAACTCTAAGGTTTATGCTGACACCTTGACCTACACCGTAGGTGAAGCTGATGTCAACGCTGACACGATCGTTGCTATGACCATCGGTTCTTCCGATATCATCGTTAACAACGACATCGTAAGCGGCGACGCTGCGCCATTCGTTGACAGCAACTGGAGAACCATGGTCCCTGTACGTGCTCTGTCCGAAGCTTTCGGCGGCAGTGCTGAATGGGATGGCGACGCTCGCACCGTTACTGTTGTGAACGGCGACACCACTATCGTCTTCAACGCTGACAGCGACAAGTACACTGTCAATGGCGAAGAAAAGACCATGGACACCCAGCTTACCATCATCGACGGCCGCACCTATGTACCAGTCAAGTTCGTTGCTGAAGAACTCGGCTACAAGGTTACCGCTCTGAAAGACGCTCAGGGCCTCACCGCTGGCGTAGTCTTCCAGAAATAAGATCTGACGTTTCACGTCTATACGATCCGCACTCCGCAAGGGGTGCGGATTTTTTTGTGCGCTATCCGAGAGTTCAAGCCGACAGGCGTAGGACGATCGGCTAATAGCGCCAACTCAAGGCTTGCCCAAGAAAACGAGCCGTAAGGCGAAGTTTGATTGGTTGCAAGCTACTGAGCAAATGTTCGTGCGGAGAGCGGGGTTTCCGAATTAATAATTAACAAATAACAAATAACATCAGGCTGGTGTTTGTCCGCTTTCCAACGTGATGGCGTGTTTCTGGGACGAATGGGCCTGATCCTGGGACGAAAAGAATGCGTTTTTTGTGTGAGATACAAGAGGACGGGGATGAGAGAAAGTCCCTTTGAAAAAGTGGCAAAAACACGCAAAAGTCCCTTCGAAATAGTGGTAAAAAACAGCTGAAAATAGCACTGAATCGAAGGAATGTGTGGTATAATGGCAGTATAAATGAAAGGAGTGGGAAGATGTATCGGAAGATCGAGCAGGCCCTGGAGGCATGGCGCGTAAGTCCGTATCGCAAGCCGCTGATCCTTCAGGGGGCGCGGCAGGTTGGCAAAACGTACTCTGTGCTGGAATTTGGCCGGTTGCATTATGACAATGTGGTGTATCTGAATTTTGAGAGTGATCCTTCGCTGCAGGATCTGTTCAGTGGGCGTATCGATCCGGCGCATCTGCTGCCGCTCCTGTCAGCAGTGAACCGCCAGACGATCACGAAGGGACGAACGCTGATCTTCTTCGATGAGGTGCAGCTGTGTGAACGGGCGCTGACCTCACTGAAATATTTCTGTGAGGAAGCACCGGAGTATCATGTGATCGTAGCAGGGAGTCTTCTCGGCATTGCGGTGAATCGGGAAACATTTTCTTTTCCAGTGGGAAAGGTGGATTTTCTCACGATGTACCCGATGGATATGGAAGAATTCTTCCTGGCGATGGACGATGATATTCTGACTGCGCAGATCCGGGAATGTTTTGCAACGGATTCACCGCTTCCAAAGCCGCTGCATGACGCAGCGATGGAGCGTTACAGACAGTATCTGGTCGTTGGCGGGATGCCGGAATGCGTGAAACAATTTGCGGAGACGGGGGATCATTTCCTGGTGCGTAATACCCAAAATGGGATCCTGCAGAGCTATCTGAATGATATGAGCAAGTACAATAAAACGAACGAGATCCAGAAAACGCGACAGGTCTATAACAGTGTGACGGTGCAGCTTTCGCAAAAGAACACGCGCTTTAGATATAAAATGGTAGAAGGGGGCAAACGTGCCAGAGATTTTGAAAACGCGATCGAATGGCTGGTGCTTTCGGGGATCGTGAGTCGGGTGTATGCGCTGGATCAGGTCAGGAAACCATTGGAGAATAACATCGATATTGATGATTTCAAGATTTATCTGTCAGATATGGGGCTGCTTTGTGCAAAAAAAGATATTGTGGCAGAAGATGTGCTCTATATGTCGGATGCGCTCAATGACTTCAAGGGCGGCATGGTGGAGAACTATGTGCAGACGCAGCTTGTGGCGAACGGACACAAGACATACTACTGGCATTCAGCGGCGACGGCAGAGGTTGATTTTGTCATTCAGAGGGGTGGCGAGATCATTCCGATCGAGGTCAAGTCGGCGGACAACACGCGCGCGAAGAGCCTGAATGAATACATTAAACGCTATCAGCCAGCATACGCAGTAAAGCTTTCGACGAAGAATTTTGGTTTTGCGGACGGGAAAAAGACGGTGCCGCTGTACGCAGCGTTTTGCCTGTAAAGTCCCTTTGAAAAAGTGGCAAAAACACGCAAAAATTCCTTCGAAAAAGCGGCAAAAAACAGCTGAAAATGGCACTGGATCAAAGGAACAAAAACATGGCCAAAGGGCGGCGCGTGGCGGTAAGGCGCTTGACATTGGCGGGGATGCCTGCTATGATAGGGATGCTTGCTTGGCGAGCGAGCATAAATCGCCGGAATGGATGACTTTAAGGACCGGATAAGGCTGCGGGTGGTGCCGCGATCTTATCCGGTCTTTTTTATTTTGCGGCGATGAGAAAGAAAGGTATTATCTGTGAACAAGAAATTCATCATCACACTGATCGCATTTATGAACATGATCGTGCCATTGTCGCTGGATATGTACCTGCCGGCGGTGCCGCACATGACAGCGGCTTTTGAAACAACGGAGTCGACGGTCAATCTCACGCTTGTCGGGTTCTTTTTCTTTATGGCGGTGGGGACGCTTGTCTTTGGCCCGCTCTCGGACAAATATGGCCGCAGGAAACTGCTCTTTGCGGGTACGCTGGTCTATGCAGTCTTCAGCGCGGCCTGCGCGGTGGCCACGAGCATCTGGCTCCTCATCGGGGCGCGTGTGCTGCAGGCACTGGGTGCTGGCTGCATGGTGGCGATCTCGACGGCGATGATCAAGGACTGCTTCGACCGCCGTTCCCGCAATACGATCCTTGCGGTGGTGCAGGCGATGGCGGTGATCGCGCCGATGCTGGCGCCGATCGCGGGGGCTTTCATCGTCACCCATGCGGGCTGGCGCGCGACTTTTGCGGTGCTGGCGGTGCTGGGTGCGGTCTGCACGGTGGCGCTCTTCTTTCTCAAAGAGACCCTGCCGGCGGAGGAGCGTTACCAGGGCAGCCTGGCCGGAAGCCTGGGGCTTCTGATCGATGTCGGGCGTAACCCGTCCTTTTCGCTGTTTCTCTGTGCGGCGGCCATGCTGGCGGCGCCTTACATGGGCTATGTGGCTGTCTGCTCTTATGTGTACATCGATTTCTTCGGTCTCTCGGAAACGAGCTACAGTTATTATTTCGCATTCAACTCGGCGGCGGCCATTCTGGGGCCGATCCTCTATGTGAAGCTCTCGCGGCATCTGACGCCCCGCCAGCTCATGAACATCTGCATCATTGTGTCGGTGATCTGCGGTGTGCTGCTCTTTGTTTTCGGTTCGATGCTGCCACTGGCGTTCATGCTCTGCTTCCTGCCGTTTACGATCACAGAGAGCCTCCTGCGCCCGATGAGCACGGCGGTGCTGCTGAACCAGCAGGACAAGGACACGGGCTCGGCTTCGTCGCTGATCAACTTTGTCAATACGGTCCTGGGCAGTCTGGGCATGGTCCTGGCACCGGTCCTCAGCACGAACTATGTGCATGGGCTGGCGGCGCTTATGGTCGTCTTCTCGATCGTGGCCTGTATTCTCTGGGTGGTGGTGCTGGCTTACGGCAGGCGAAGCGGCAGCACCCTGAAGGGCATCGACAATCTCAGCGCCTGAGCGCGCCGGCGTTCCCGCATATGCGGGGGCGCCGTTTTTTTATGCAGAGGTGGCGGGCTGCGGCGGCATTGTGCTATAATAACAGGTACGAACCAACGGCAGGCGCGGCCGCAGGCGGCGTGTGCCAGATCATGGAAAAGGAGACACGATCATGGGATCAAGCTTACCAATGATGTTTATGTTTGCGGCGCTGGTGCTCTTTGTCTGCACGGTGCTGAAAAAGATCAGTCTGCGGATCGGGATCCCGTCGCTTTTGGCGTTCATCGTGCTGGGGATGGTCTTTGGCTCGGATGGGCTCCTGAAGATCGAGTTTTCGGATTACCATCTGGCGGAGACGGTGAGCACGGCTGCGCTGGCGATCATCATGTTTTACGGCGGCTTCGGGACGAACTGGAAGGTCGCCAGGCCGGTGGCGGCGGTCTCGATCCTGCTCTCGAGCGTGGGCACGATCCTGACAGCGGCGCTGGTCGGGGCATTTTGCTATCTGGTGCTGGGGATGCCGCTTTTGGAAGGGATGCTCTGCGGGGCGCTGCTCTCTTCGACGGACGCGGCGGCGGTGTTCTCGATCCTGCGCTCGCGCAACCTGGCCCTCAAAGAGAACACGTCCTCGCTTTTGGAGCTCGAGAGCGGGTCCAACGACCCCTTTGCCTATATGCTCACGGTGATCCTTCTGGCGGCGATGGAGTCGGGCATCACGGCGGGGGCGATCGGTGTGATGTTTGCCAAAGAGCTTTTGATCGGTCTGGCGTTCGGGTTTGGCATCGGGGCGCTGTCGCGCTGGGTGCTCCTGCGCGATCCGTTCGAATCTTCGGAGTCGGTGACGATCTTCATCGTGGCTGTGGCGCTGGCGGGCTATGCGGTGCCGCAGGCGCTGGGCGGCACGGGTTTTCTCAGTGTCTATATCGTGGGGCTTTTGGTCGGCAACTGCGACCTGCCGGAGCGCAAGTCGATCGTGCCGTTTTTTGACGGGGTCACGGGGATCCTCGATTCGGCGCTCTTTTTCCTTTTGGGGCTGCTCTCCTTCCCGTCGCAGATGAAAGAGGTGCTCCTGCCGTCGCTTTTGATCGCGCTCTTTCTCACCTTTGTGGCGCGGCCTGCAGCGACGTTCCTTTTGATGGCGCCGTTTGGCGGCAGTCTGGCGCGGCGTGTGCTGGTCTCCTTTGCGGGCTTGCGCGGGGCGGCGTCGGTGGTGTTTGCGATCATTGCGGTGATCCATCCGGTCACGATGGAGAACGACCTCTTTCACATCGTCTTTCTCGTGGTCATCTTTTCGATCGCGGTGCAGGGGTCGCTCCTGCCGTTTGTGTCGAAGAAGCTTGATATGATCGAAGAGGGGGGCAATGTCTTCAAGACCTTCACCGACTATGTCGACGAGACCCCGGTCAACTTCATCCAGTTCCGCATCGATGCGGGCCACGACTGGGTCGGCAAGCAGGTCATGGATATCACCCTGCCGCCGGGCTCGATCCTGGTGAGCCTGCGCCGCGGCGAGGAAGAAATGGTGCCGAAGGGCCGCACCGTGCTCGAAACGGGCGATGTGCTGGTGCTCTGCGCGCTGGAGGAAGGCGACACGCCAAACCTCTCCCTTGTGGAGCGCGAGATCGAGTCGGAAGATTTTGTGCCGCATATGACCCTGGCCGATCTTCCGCACAAGCCGAATGCCCTCATCGTGCTCATCCAGCGTGACCACGACTACATCATCCCGGACGGCAGCACCACGCTGGAGGTTGGCGATAAGCTCCTCATCACCTACAATAAGAACGCCCACCCCGCCGACCATGCGATCGGCAGCGCGGGCTGAGTTTTTGCAGCAGCCTTCGGGTTGCTGTTTTTTTTCTGCGAAGCGGCCGGAAGGCGGCTGATCGGTGGCATCTGGCACATTGTCATGGTATAATAGATTACTACGTTTTCGCGGCAAATGCCGCACGATCCCGATAAGGAGGAATGCATCTTGTCCATGACAGCGCTCATTTTACTGGGGGCCATTGTCCTTTCAGCCTGCACCGTCCTCAAACGCATCTCGCAGAAGGTCGGCGTGCCGGCGCTGCTCTTGTTCATCGTGCTGGGGATGGTCTTTGGCTCTGACGGGCTTTTCAATATCCCCTTCGACGACTATGCTTTCGCCGAAAAGCTGAGTATGGTGGCGTTGGCGATCATCATGTTTTACGGCGGCTTCGGTACCAGCTGGAAAGCGGCTAAGCCGGTGGCGGTTGTTTCGATCGTGCTCTCAAGCCTTGGCACCATCGCCACAGCGGGCGCCGTGGGCCTGTTCTGCTATCTGGTGCTGGGGATGCCGCTATTGGAAGGGCTGCTCTGCGGGGCGCTGCTCTCTTCCACAGACGCGGCGTCGGTCTTTTCGATCCTGCGCTCGCGCAATCTCGCCCTTAAAGAGAACACCGACTCCCTCCTGGAAGTCGAGAGCGGGTCCAATGACCCCTTTGCCTATATGCTCTGTGTCGTGCTCCTGGCGGCGATGCAGGCCGGCATCTCTGTCGGCGAAGTGAGCTTTTTGCTCATCAAACAGCTGGCGTTTGGCCTGATCTTTGGCTTCGGCATCGGGCTGGCAGCGCGCTGGGTGCTGTCGCATGCGCCGTTTGACGGCGCCGATACGGAGATGATCTTCATCTTTGCTGTGGCGCTCTTTGGCTACGGACTGCCAATGCTCGCAGATGGCAACGGCCTGCTCAGTGTCTACATCGTCGGCATCGTGCTCGGCAACAGCCCACATCCCGACAAAGGCGCGCTGGTGCCGTTTTTTGACGGGGTCACGGCGATCATGCAGGCGATCCTCTTCTTTCTCCTGGGGCTGCTCTCGTTTCCGTCCCACATGCGCGAAGTGCTCCTGCCATCGCTTCTGATCGCGCTCTTTCTCACGCTGGTGGCGCGGCCATTGGTGGTCTTTCTCCTGATGGCGCCGTTTGGCGGCAGCGTGGTGCGGCGTGTGCTGGTCTCCTTTGCGGGCTTGCGCGGGGCGGCGTCGATCGTGTTCGCGATCATGGCGGTATTGGCGCCGACCCAGATGGAGAACGACCTCTTTCACATCGTTTTCGTCGTGGTGCTCTTTTCCATCGCGGTGCAGGGATCGCTCCTGCCGTTTGTCTCGAAGAAACTCAGCATGATCGACGAAGAAGGCAACGTTTTTAAGACCTTCACCGACTATGTCGACGAAACCCCGGTCAACTTCATCCAGTTTGAGATCGAACCCGGCCACCAGTGGATCGGGCAGCGTGTGCGCGACATCACCCTGCCGCCAGGCGCCATCCTCGTCAACCTCTGCCGGGACGGCACGCAGATGATCCCAAAGGGCGATACCGTTCTCAGCGAGGGCGACACCCTCATCCTCTGCGCCCTCCAGGAAGGCAGCGCGCCAGACATTACCCTTGCAGAAAAGGTCATCGAAGAAGACGACTATGTGCCGCAGATGACCCTCGCCGATCTTCCGCACCGGCCGAATTCCCTCATCGTGCTCATCCAGCGTGACGGCGACTATATCATTCCGGACGGCAGCACCAGCCTGCAGGTCGGCGACAAGCTCCTTATCAACTACACCGAAGAAGCGCTGCACAACTGGCACTTCTACAAATCTCACCATCATCCGTCAGCACCGACCCACTGACCTGGATGCCAGGGCCCGCATGCGCGGGTCCTTTTTTTCTCTGCGCGCTTCATGTATAATATAGGAAAGAAAACATTCCAAAGGAGGAATGACCCATGAAGATCATCACCATCAGCCGTGAATTTGGCAGCGGCGGCCGCGAGCTCGGCAAACGCCTCGCCGATGCCCTCGGTTTTGCCTATTACGACCGCGAGATCCTCACCATGCTCGCCGAAGAGACCGAGCTTGACGAGAACTACCTCGAGCAGACCCTCGAACGCGGCACCCAGTCTTCGCTCTTCCCGATCACCATCGGACAGACCTTCTCCGTGATTCCCAACTACGTTGCCGAGCAGTCCACCGCCCTCCTGCAAAAGCAGACCGCCCTCATCAAACGTCTCGCCGCCGAGCGCGACTGTGTCATCGTCGGGCGCAACGCCGACGTCATCCTGCGCGAGGAAAACCTGCTGCGCATCTTTGTCTACGCCGACATGCCCGCCCGCATCGATCGCTGCCGCCGGCGTGAAAAAGAAGGCGTTCACATGACCAACAAAGAATACGAGAAGAAGATCCGTCAGATCGACAAAGCCCGCGCCAAGACCCACGGCATCCTCGGTCCTTACGACTGGGGCGACCGCCGCGGTTATGACCTCTGCGTCAACACCGGTCCCGTCATCGTCGCCGACATCGTGCCAGCTTTGGCAGACTATGTGCGCACTTATTTCGCCAGCAGCGAAAAACTGCGCTGAACGCAAGCAGCCATCTGCACAAGCCTTCCTGCGGCGCAGGAACAGAAAAGCGCACACCGATCAGAGAACAGACACGCCCGTCAAATGAACTGCCCCCTGTCAAGTAGATAGGGTAAATAACAAAAATATCTTTTAGAA
>CAUDRX010000075.1 GCA_958451915.1 uncultured Peptococcaceae bacterium | reverse complement strand
ACGCCAGTGGAAAAATCCCATGGCACCATAGGCTTTAAAGAAGCCACGCTGACCCTTGTCTGCCACAAGCTTTACAGCGACGGCTTCAAGAGAGAACAGATCCCTGCCGAGATCGTTGCCGCTTACTATGAGGGCGAGGATCCCCATCATTTCTACATCGGCGAGATCGTTGATTTTGACGAACAATGAGCATAAAAATGGACCGCTCTGCGTGTGCAGAACGGTCCATTTTTCATTGGCGGTTGTTTTTCCAGTGTCTATAGAGATGGTCGGTGAAGGGGAGGAGCAGGACGAGGGCTTCTTGTGGAACGTGGAGCATGGGCGGAGCCTCCTCAGTGCAAGAGTACGGCGAGGACGACAAAGATCAGTGTGACGGCGAGGGCAGCGAGGCTGCGCTGGGGTGAGATCTGTCACAGCTGAGAGGGATGGCTGGTGTCGTAACGCACGCGCACGGGGCTGCCGATGACGGCGGTTCTGGCAACTTGGACGCGGTTCTCAGAGATGAGGTTGCGGCTGTTCACAGTGTAGGCGACTTGCGCCCAATGGGCATTGAGGTGGGTCTTGGCGTCAGGGTTGGGCAGCCGGACGATCGATACGATGGTGCCGATGGTGACCGCGGTAGTTCGACGCACGCGCAGGAGTTGCAGCCCGCTGAACAAGGCGTAGAGCAGGCAAACAGCGGCGATCACCCAGCAAAAGAGGCTTTCTCCATTCATGGGCGTATTTCCTCAGACCAGATCGGCGCGCTCGTAGAAGCGCATCGAGAGGCAGGCGCTGACGGCGAGTAAGACGAGGCTTGCGACGATGAACGCGGTGTATAGGAGCGGCGGTGCGATGGTGGTTGTGAGGGTCACAAACGCCTGCGTCAGTTGCGGCATCTGGTCGAAGGCGCCGGTGAGGATGGGCGTGGCCATGATGACGACGACGAAGGTGTACTTCATGTTGTCGTAGCCGATCTTGTAATAGAGCGGCAGATAAAGACTGAGAAAGAGGCTGACGATGAAAAAGAGCACCGCCGTCAGAGGCGCGTTGAAGCCGCCAAGACTTGGCAGTAGCAGCGTTTCGAGCCAGAAAATGAAGGTGCAGGCAACGAACATGAGCATCGAGACGAGGTATTTGCTCACGACCATCCATTTGCGTGGATAGGGCGTCGCGGCGAGCAGCAACGTGGCGCTGGCGTATTGGTTCTCCTTTTCACCGAGATACATGAGCGGCATGCAGACACCGAAGACGATGGAGAACACCAGGCCCAGCGCGCTAGCCAGCTCGGGATTGCGCCAGAGCAGGAACGGCGGCACGGCGACCGCGACGAGCAGCACGAGCAGGATGTATTTTTTAACGATGAGCAAATCTTTGAGCACGAGATGAAGCAGCATGACGGGCATCTCCTTTCATATAAGCGAGCAGGATGTCTTCAATGGTCGGGCGCTCGACAAGGGCGTCGGGAAAAACGTCCAGCGCTTCCGGCGAACGGGCAAGGCCGTTGAAGCCGTAAGCATTTTCTTCGAGACTGAGAAAGAGGGCGCGGTGGTCGGGCGTGAGCATCGCGCGGTCGCCCTTGATCAGGGGATGCTGGTCGAGCAGGGTGTCCTTGTCGGCTTCGAAAACGATGCGGCCGTCGTCGATCATCACAAGCACATCGGCGATCTGGTCGAGGTCGGAGGTGATGTGCGTCGAGAAAAAGACGCCCTTGCCACCGTCGCCCATGAACTCGCTGAGGATGCGTAGAAGTTGGCGACGCACGCGCGGATCAAGGCCGCTTGTCGGTTCGTCCATGAGGAGCAGCTCCGCGTTGTGGCTGAGGGCGAGCGCGAGGGCGTACTTCATGCGCATGCCGCGGGAGAGGGTGGCGATTTTCTGGTGCGGATCGAGCTGGAAGCGATCGAGCCAGCGCCGGAAATCGTCGTCGCTCCATTGGCGATAGGCAGGGGCGAGGACGCGCTTCATCTCCGTCAGCGAGAGCTCGTCGTAGAAGCTTGCGCCATCCAGCACGACGCCGATGCGGTCTTTGATGGCGCTGGCGTTGTGCGCCATGTCCAGGCCGAAGAAACGCACCTCGCCGCTGTCTTTGTGGATGAGGTCGAGGATGGTGCGCAGCGTCGTCGTTTTGCCGGCGCCGTTGGCGCCGATGAAACCGGTGATGCAGCCTTCCGGCAGCGTGAAAGAGCAATCGCGCAGAGCGAAGCGGCCGAGTTTCTTGCTGAGGCCGTTGACAGTAAGCAGGTCATTCATAATCGTCCTCCTCGTAGAGAATATCCATCATGGCAATGAGTTCGTCTTTGTGGATGCCCAGCACTTGGGCATCCGCGATCATCGCCGCCATTTTTTCTTCGACGCGGCGGCGTCGCGCGTCGCGCAACAGTTCCATGTTGCCGCTCGATACAAAGGTGCCCTTGCCGACTTGGCTGGTGACAAAGCCTTCCTGCTCCAGTTCGTCGTAGACGCGGCGGATGGTTAGCACGCTCACCTTGAGATCGGTGGCGAAGGTGCGGATCGAGGGCAACGCTTCTCCTTCGGCGAGTTCGCCCTGCAGGATGGCGTCCTTGAGCTGATCTTTGATCTGCTCGTACAGTGGGCGGGTGGAATGGTTGGAAATGATGATCTTCACAGAAAGGCGGCCTCCTTTAATGTGATGTTCTTACATGCACACTATATACGATGAACACAATCCTGTCAAGTGGCGGCGACGCGCGAAAAATTTCAGCGCAGACGAAGAAGTTTCACGACGAACAGATGCCCGCTGGCGAAAAACGTGGTATGATGAACGCACAAACGATTTTACGGTGGGAGCGTGACGATATGAGAGCAAAACAGATCAAAGCGTTGGCGGGGGAGCTTGTAGCGATCCTTTCGAGCCAGGCATTTTTGGAGCGCACGGGTCTGTCGGCGCAGCGGGTGCGGGAGATCGCTGGGCGTGATTATTGGGAGCCGGTCTTTGCGCGTGTCTTCCCTCTGAAGGGACGTGTACGATGCACAGAGGTGCTGGCACTCTGCGAGGCACCGATGGCGGTGATCAGCGAAACGCCGCAGCAGGGATGGCTGTCCTTCATCTATGACTTTGCCTGCGCGGTACTCTATCCGGAGGCTGAGAAGACAGCGCGTTTTGAGCCGTACCATGCGGCGGCACATTTCTATCTGACGGTGCTGCAGTTTTTCCTGGACCAGGAGCGCAAAGTGGTGGCACCGGAGCGTTTCGGGGATTTTGAACTTTTGGCGCCGGAGGAATACGAGCGTTTCGAATCGCGCAATGAGTACGCGCGATTTCTTAAAGCATGGCGTGAGGATTATGTGTACGAAGTTTTCCGCCTGAACATGGAGGCGACGGATTACAAGACACTGGAGCATGTGGCCGGCGTACACTTTGTGGCAATGTTTGTGGCACGAGGCCTTTATGAGGCGGGTGTGCCGATCGATCTGGCGCTGGTGAGCGGAGCAGCGGCGGGCCACGACCTGGGAAAATTTGGCTGCAAGCCAGGCGAAGCGGTACCGCACATGCATTATTATTACACGGACCTGTGGTTTAACCGTCACCAGATCACTTACATCGGTCATATTGCCGCCAACCATTCCACCTGGGACCTGGAACCGGAGCGTCTCAGTGTGGAATCGCTGGTACTCATTTATGCGGACTTTTGTGTCAAGCAGGAGCGTGTGAATGGTGAGAACCATACGCGCATTTCTTCGCTAAAGGAAGCTTTCGACATCATCCTGGAGAAGCTTGAGAACGTGGATGCGTAAAAACATCGCCGCTATCAGTTTGTCTATTCGCGGCTCAAGGATTTCCACGATTATATGGTCGCCCTTGGTGTCGACACGGAGCCTTTGGACGGCGTGCCAGTGACGCGGCAGATGTTCCCGCCGGTCTCGCTGCAGAACGTGGACGAGAGTGTGCAGTCGCTGGTTTATATGGGTGTGGAGACGAACATCGCGGTCATGCACCGTATGTCGGCAGGGCGGCAGTTTGGCAACTTCCTCGAGCAGGCGCGCAGTGAGTCGGACCGCCGCAGTCTGCAGGTCTATCTGCGCCTTTTTGACCGTTATACTGCCTATACCGATGACGAACAGAAGCGTCAGACGCTGGCTTATCTTTATGAGCTGATGATGCATCGCGAAGGTGACATTCGCGTGGAAGCAGCGCGTCTTTTTGGCAAGACGCTCGCGCAGTTCAATTTTGGCTATCGCAAACGCTATCCGGCTGGGCTGCAAAATGTTGATGTGCAGCAGGCGTTTGCCCTTTGGCAGCGCTATCTCGTGGATCTGCTGCGTCCGGACCTCAAGCTCAACGAAGTGCAGAAAGGGCGCATCCAGGCCAATCTCAAGAACGTGCTGACGTCTTTGCTGAAGCATGCTGCGGCCGAGGATCATGCCACCTTCCTGGCCATCTTCATGGCTGCTTTCGACGAGCCAGACCGCTGGAGCGACGAGGAGAATTTTGCCCTTCTGAACACCGTCTTCGATCTGCCGTTGGAAACGATGGCAGATGCTGATCTCACGCGCCTTGGGAACTATGCCCTGCGTTTGTGTGAGAAGGGGGCGATCTCTTATGAAACGCAGATCGCCTGCTGGCGCGCCCTGCACTGGCTGACTTTTCTGCGCCCGCAGCTTGCGGTCAGCCAGCACATTGGTGATCATCTGGAGACGGTGGATACGAGCGGCGATACAACGCGCGCCTATCTCAAGTACAAGATGCTGGGTGACCTTGGCCGGCCGGCTGACGCTGAATATCATGCACTCTATGCACGGGACATCGTGCCGGACATCTTTCTGGAAAATCTGCAGGCGGCGACACCGTGGATCGTCAAGGCGGTCAATATCCGTCTGCTCTCGGACCAGATCGCCCACGATCCGGCGGCGCACCGGCTGCACATCGCTGCGCATCTCTCTAATCTTCTCAAGGTCAATGACATCATGGTCGTACCGCGTGATGCCGGTCAGGCAATGAGCCAGCTCTTTCCGCTCCTGCGCATCGATGAGCGCAGCGAGGTCGTGACCGAACTCGTGGGGGCGCTGGAAGTGGCGGATGCGCGATATTCCCGCTACATTCCGGAATATCTGGCACGTACCCTTCTGTGGCTGCCGCTGGCTCAGCTTGATGATCAGATCGCTCACATCACCGGTCTGCTCAGCAGTCCGAACGATGGCATTGTCATGCGTGCGCTTGACACCATTGGTAACCTTCTGCGCCATTTTCCAAAATACCCGGACCGTTTCGCCATCAGCGAGGAGGATTACTGCCATCGCCGGCATCTGCTCCTGGGCGCCATCCTCAAAGGGCTGGCCTGCTGCCGCGCGCATGTGCGCCAGGAGGGCCTGATGGTGCTTGCTGATGTCTTTTCCGGCGAGGAGACGGTAGAGATGGCGATGAGCGAGGAGGAAAAGTATTACCTTTTCACGACCGGCTGCCGCAAGATGCTCTTTCTCCTGTCGGAGATCGAAGGTGATGAGCAGAGCCTCTTTGCCCGCGCTTCTGCCGTCTCAGCGATCTCAAACTTCATCAGCCTCTGGCGTATGGATCACCAGACCTTCGATGTTGTCGAATGGTCGAAGATCGCTTTTCTGCCCGGCACTTTCGATCCTTTTACGCGGTCCCACAAGGAGATCGTGCGGGAGATCCGCGACAAGGGCTACGAAGTTTATCTTGCAGTGGATGAGTTCTCCTGGTCAAAAAAGGCCCAGCCGCATCTCATTCGCCGGCAGATCGTGAATATGTCGGTGGCTGATGAATTTCACGTCAACATCTTTCCATACCACATTCCGATCAATATCGCAAACCCACACGACCTGGCGACCCTCAAGGCGCTCTTTGCGCCGCGGGAGGTCTATATGGTGACGGGCAGCGATGTCATCCTCAATGCTTCGAGCTATCGCAAGCCGCCGGAAGCCGATTCTATCCATTCCATGAACCACATCATCTTCCGCCGCGGCGACGCCGGTGTGGATCTGACGGAGGCGGTCAGGGTCATCGATGCGAAGGTGGATATTGTCGATCTGCCGAAGGAATTCCGCAACATCTCCTCGACGATGCTGCGCGAGAACATCGATCTCAACCGCGATATCTCCAGCCTTGTGGATCCGATGGTCCAGGGCTATATCTATGACAGCGGGCTTTATCTGCGTGAGCCGGAGGACAAACCTCTCGTCGACGGCAAGGTGATCTCTTTTGAATGGCTGGCGACACCGGATGAAGCCGTCTTTGCGGAGATCTACGATGACATCCTCTATCGCCTGGAAGACCCGGCTGCGATCTTTGAGAACCTCCGCCAGAGCGGCGACACGATTCTGCTCCTTCGCAACAGGATGCGCGACGATCGTCTCGCTGGCGTCATCTGCGGCCGCTATATGGCACCGGAAGCGCTCTATTCGGTACTCGGTGATCTGGAACTGGCCGATCAGGTGCGCCGCAGCACCTCCGGGGAGATCCTACTCATCAGCGGCATCTATACTGCAAAAGATCCGCAGATCACCGATCCGGCCCAGCTTTTGCTCAGCGAGGTGCTGGCGGATGCCTGTGCCCATGGTGCCAGCTATGCCATGTTCTTCCCTCAGGTGAACGTGCCGGGCAGCTACATCATGGATGCTGTGGCACGGCAGGGTTTCATCCTTGCCGAACAGATGGCGACGACGATGCCGGTCTATCTCGTGGATATGCGTGAACCGATCGTCATCCTGCGCAATCTGCGTGCTTTCATCAAGGAACCGCTGGCTTCTGATCCGCAGGTGGTGCGCGTCATTGAAACAGGCTATCGGGCACTGCAGCAGGAGATGTGCCGTCTCTATCCCGGGGCTTTGGTGCTCACGCTGGCTACGGAGGTCATCTTCCCGCGCATGGTGGAGATGATCACCGCCATCAACCAGGTGCCGAATGAAACGGTGACACCGCGCCTGCTCGGTGAGAATATGTGCGTGCCATTCGGACGCATCCTGCGCGAGCGTGTCATCCCGAACACTGTCACAAAGACCCTTCATACAGATACCGTTTATGCGCCCGATCTTTCGGATTATACGGTCGGTCCGTTCGAGCGCTATACGCCTTTGGCTGATCAGGTGCGGATGATCCGTTCTTTTGATCGTCCGGTGATCCTTGTCGATGACATCATGAACATCGGCAAGCGTTTTCAGGCGCTGGATGCCTTGTTCCAGAAAGAACAGGTGCCGATCCGCCAGATGGTCTTTGCGGTCATGACAGGGATTGGCCGTGACCGGATGCAGCGCCGCGGTGTCGAGAGTGCCAGCGTCTATTACATCCCGAACGTTCGCAAATGGTATGTGGAATCGTCCCTCTATCCATTTATCGGCGGCGACACAGTGGAGCGTGAAGGTTTCAATATCGCCGAGGTCTCGCCGTCGGTCAATCCGATCCTGCCGTACACCGATCCGGATCTGCACGGTGCCAGCGAAGAAGCCCTCTTTGATCTGTCGGCCTGCTGCATCCGAAACGCACGGGATATTTTCTACGCCCTGGAGGAACGCTACCGTGCACGCTATGGCCGTAACCTTACGATGGAACGGCTGGGTGAGGTCATTACTGTGCCGTCGGCGCCGGACCGCGGGGAATGTGTGACCTATGATCCAAATCTGGCGGCGAGCGTTTATCTGGATAATGATCTGAAGATGCTCCAGCGTCTGAGACATTAAGGAGGAAAGCGTATGCA
Source organism: uncultured Peptococcaceae bacterium (assembly GCA_958451915.1). Lineage (GTDB taxonomy): Bacteria > Bacillota > Peptococcia > Peptococcales > Peptococcaceae > UMGS1590. The sequence continues at coordinate 2,652 of CAUDRX010000075.1, read as the reverse complement.
TTATTATCGTGTGAACGACACCATCTGCGTCAGCTGGCAGCCTCTGGAACTGCCGCCGGCACATGCAGCGGAAGAAGCAGAGGTGAGTGTCTTTCTCTTTGAGCGGCCGGTGGAAGTGTCGCGTGCCCATTTCCTCGTGACAGATGAGAACTTTCTTTATCAGACCACGGAGGATGCCGGCTGGCTTTCAACGACGGTGCTCGCCGGGCAGGCGGTGCAGCCAGGTCCCCTGGACGAGACAGTGCGTGCGGCCATCGCCTGCGGCCGCCTGCGGGCCGTGAACCGGTGTCATCCGCGCTGGCGCGAGCTGCTTACTGCGAGCCTGCCGCTGGCGCCAGGCAAAAAGCGAGTGAACATCCTCGCCCTTGGCGACGTCGGCAGTCATATCCTTATCGGTCTGCATCTTCTGGGCGGCGACTGTATCTCAGAGATCGGCATTTGTGATCTCGAGTCAAAGGTGTCAGCGCGCTGGGAATTTGAGGTCAATCAGATCGCGCTGCCCTGGGACGATGGTGCGATGCCGCCTGTGCACATCGTAGAACAGGAAAACCTTTTCGACTGTGACGTTTTTGTCTTCGCAGCTTCCGCCGGCGTGCCGCCAGTGGGTGAACAGGTCGGGGATGTGCGCATGGTGCAGCTTGAGAAGAATACTACCATCATCAGTCAATATGCAGCGCAGGCGCGGGCGGATCACTTCCGCGGTCTTTTCTGTGAGGTCTCGGATCCAGTGGATCCTCTGGCGAAAGCAGCCTGGCGTGCCAGCAATACCAACGCTGACGGCGTCTTTGACGGTCTCGGGCTCCTGCCGGAGCAGATCCAGGGCTATGGCCTCGGTGTCATGAACGCGCGCGCCGCCTACTTTGCCAAGCGTGACCCCCGCTACAGCCGCTTTCTCACCGAAGGACGCTGTTTTGGCGGACATGGCAGGGAGCTCGTTGTGGCCGATTCGATCGGCGATTATGACGATGCCCGCTCGCGGGAACTGACGACCCTTGCCCTCGAAGCAAATCTGCGCATGCGTGAGATCGGCTTTAAGCCTTTCGTAGCGCCGGCCTATTCTTCCGGCGTGCTCTCCATCCTGGAGACGCTGCGGGGGCATTGGCATTATGGCTCGGTCTTTCTCGGCGGCAGCTACATGGGCGTGAAGAACCGTTACACGCCAAACGGCCAGGCCCACGAGTGCCTGCCGCTTGCGGATGCGCTGATGGCGCGCATCCGTGATTCAGAAGCGTCTCTTCGCGCCATCAACTGAACTTTTTATCATTTGGAAAGAAGATGACTTTCATGAAAGATGATCGTTTGCTTGTGGTCGCACCGTGTGAGGATGGGCAGGCTCTGCCGCCGCGTCTGGCCAAAGTGCTCGATACGGCGCTGGCTGGCATGCGTGTGCAGCAATGCACGACAGCCGGGGAAGCCGGCGCAGCTTTTCAGGCGGTCGGGACACCGCGCCGCGTGCTCTTTATCATCCCCCTTGGGCGGGATGGTGTGAACCTTGAGTACAGCCGTCTTTTGCGCCTGCTGCGGCAGGCGCCGTTCCTCCTGGATGGTTGGCTCGGCGGCGTCATCGTTGATGCAGAGAGTGCGCTCTATACAAAAGCGGCGGCGCAGGAGCTCGTCCTTGCCGCCAATATGAGCGGCTGTGCTTTCGTCGGGCGTTCTCTTGTGGAAGGCACCGGCAGTCTTGAGAATTTTGCCGTTACTGCGCGCAATCTGGGTACCGATGATCTTTTGACTGCCTATGCCTATAGTGCCCGGGCACTTGTGCAGGCACTCTTTGCCTTTGCGCCGCCGAAGCGTGCCATGCCGAAGCTCACCGTGCTGCACGCATCCAACCATAAGACCTCCAATACCTTCGCCTTATGGCACGCTGTGAGCGCGGAGCTTGAAGGGTTTGCTGTGGAGGAGCTGGGCTTGCGCAATGGTGCCGTGCAGGACTGTGCCGGTTGCCCCTACAAGACCTGTTTGCATTTCGGCGAAAAAGGGAGCTGTTTTTACGGAGGGATCATGGTCGAGAACGTCTATCCGGCGGTGAAAAAAGCCGATGCTATCGTCATGATCTGCCCAAACTACAATGACGCCCTTTCCGCCAACCTTACCGCTTTTATCAACCGTCTGACAGCGCTTTATCGCACCCAGTCCTTTGCCGATAAGGCACTCTTTGCCGTTATCGTCAGCGGCTACAGCGGCAGCGACATCCTCGCCAAGCAGCTGATCGCTGCGCTCAATATGAACAAGGGGTTCTATCTGCCGGGACATTTCGCCCTTATGGAGATGGCCAATGACCCTGGCACCGTGCTCAGGTGCGAAGGCATCGAGACGCGCGCAGCGGCTTTTGCCCAGCGCATCACCGAGACCCTGCGCGCAGATGTGTGACCCTATGAAAGGAGAAGATCTATGTTTAAGACCATCAAACGTACATGCACTGTCTTTGGACTTGGCGCCCTTTGCACACTGGTTGTCAAACGCCTTCTGCATCTGCGCGGCTTTTTCGGTGGTGCTCGCGACCTTGACGCCAAAGACAGCTACAACAACACTTTCGACGGCACCTTTCAGCCTGCATTTTTCAACATCAACGTTAATATCGACAGCCACAAAAAATGAACATGAACAAGCGCCGCACGCCTCGCATGAGGGTGCGGCGCTTGTTTGCGC
>CAUDRX010000074.1 GCA_958451915.1 uncultured Peptococcaceae bacterium | reverse complement strand
CTCGATCCACGCAATGGGAGGTTCTCATGAAAAAAACACTCGCTGTTCTGATGCTGCTTGTTCTGGCAACCGTTCTTTGCGGTTGTAGTGCGACGGAAGACAAGTCATCGGCGCAGGTCAAAACGTATGTCCTCGGCGACACGACCTTTAACGCTGAGAATGGGGAACCGGATATCAACCCACACCGCGACAACAGTGGTTGGGCTTGCATCCGCTATGGTGTCGGCGAGACACTCTTTCGCTTCAGTGAGTCGATGGAGCTGGAACCTTGGCTTGCTGCTTCTTTTGAAAGGCTGGATTCGCTGACCTGGCGCATCACGCTGCGTGACGGCATCCGCTTTTCGAACGGACGCATGCTGGATGCCAAGGCTGTGCAGGACTGTCTTGCTGCTTTAGTGGCCGATCACGTGCGTGCCGCTGGTGACCTCCAGATTGCAGAGATGACTGCTGAAGGGCAGATATTCACGATTCGTACAGAAAAGCCTGTCCCGGCATTGCTGAATTTTCTCGCCGATCCTTATGCCTGCATCATTGATATCGATGCTGGCGTGAGTGAAAGCGGCATCGTTGTTGGTACCGGTCCGTACAAGGCGGTGGAACTGATCCCTGACAGCAGGCTTGAGCTTGAGAAAAATGCCGGTTACTGGAACGGCGCGCCGGCGCTCGATCACATCACAGTGCGTACGATCTCCGACGGAGATACACTGACGATGGCATTGCGCGCCGGTGAGATCGATGCTGCCTACGGTTTGCCTTATGCAAGCTATCCACTGTTTGAAAATGGTGGATACATCTTTACCAGCTCGGCAACAAGCCGCGTTTTCTTTGCAGCGATGAATTTTGAAAGCCCCATTACCGCCGATCCGGTGGTGCGTCAGGCGATCGCAATGGGTATTGATAAAGAAGGTTTTGTTCGTGCACTCATGGCAGAAAACGGAGAGGTGGCAGCAGGTGCATATCCAGCGACACTTTCCTTTGGTGGTGATGCTGTGACGGCGCCAAACTATGACCCAGCGCGTGCCGAGCGCCTGCTTGACGAAGCTGGATGGATTGACAGTGACGGCGATGGTGTGCGTGAAAAAAATGGCCAACGGCTCGTGCTGCGCTGGCTCACCTATCCGAGCCGCCAGGAGCTGCCGCTTCTGGCAGAAGCGGTGCAGTCCAGTCTGGGTGATATTGGTTTTGACGTGGAGATCCAGTCCACCCCGAACCACAACAGTATTCGTACCGATCGCAGTGCCTGGGATGTGTACGCCAGCGCCATGGTCACGGCGCCGACCGGTGATCCGGAATATTTCTTTTCCTATCACGCGCTCGACCGTTCACCGAATAATGATGGCGCTTACTATAATGCCCAGCTGGAAGCATTGGCCGCTGAGCTTTCACAAACCTTTGATCCAGATGTGCGCAGCGCGCTTGCTGTGGAGATGCAGCAGATCGTTTTAAATGACACTGCCTTTGTGTTTTGTGCCCATCTGCGTATGAGCATGGTGGCGCGGGAAGGTGTTGTGGGACTTACGGCGCATCCTTGCGATTACTACGAGATCACCGTGGCACTTGACATCAAAGAATAAGGAGGTAGGGCGATGCTGACGGTTGAGAATCTTTCGGTCGCTTACGGTGCGCAGACTGCGCTATGCCAGGTGTCGTTTCAACTGGCTCCAGGCGAGATATTGGGCGTGGTCGGCGGCAGCGGCAGCGGTAAGAGCACCCTGTTGCGTGCGCTTTCAGGCCTGCTTGAACGTAATGCTCGCATCACGAGCGGGCGTATTATTTTTCAGGGACGGGAACTGACACATTGTTCCGAAAAACAATTGAATGCCTTGCGCGGTTCTGCGATCGGGATGATCTTCCAGAATGCAGCGGCATCCTTTTGTCCAGTGCGCACCATCGGCGATCAGGTGCATGAGACCTTGGCGGCGCATCGTTTTTGCACACGGGCCGAAAGTGATGAAGCGGCGGCTGCACTTTTCGCGCATCTGGGGCTGGAAGAGCCGCAGAGGATTCTGGCGTCCTATCCCTACCACCTTTCTGGTGGTATGAGCCAACGGGTCGCGATCGCGCTCGCTATGCTTCTGCAGCCTGCGCTTTTGCTCGCCGATGAGCCGACGAGCGCACTCGATGTGTTGGGTCAGCGGCAGGTTCTGGATGAACTCGCGCTTTTGCGGCAGCTATGCGGTGCGGCGATCATTCTTGTCACTCACAACATCGGGCAGTGTGAGCAGTTCGCTGATAAAGTGCTCGTATTGCGGGATGGATGTGTAGTGGAATATGGACCGACGGTGCAGGTTCTGGGCGCACCGCAGAGCAATGAAACGAAAGAGCTCCTTGCTGCGTTACCGCGATTGAGGAGGAGATAAGATGGAAAATATACTGGAGGTGCGAGATCTTTGCGTTCGTTTTCGGTATGGTGTGACAAAGATTGATGCTGTTGAGCAGGTCAGCTTCTCTCTGGCGCAGTATGAAACCCTCGGCATCGTTGGCGGCTCCGGCAGCGGTAAGAGCACCCTCGCCCGTGCGATCTTGCGGCTTGTGCCAATGGCATCGGGCAGCGTTCGCTTCGGTGGGAAGGATGTCGGCGCGCTGCGTGGTCGAGCGCTGCATGCGTATTTCCGGCAGGTACAGATGGTTTTTCAGCAGCCGACAGCTTCCTTTGACCCTCGGCGCACCCTTGGCGATGGCATCGGCGAAAGCCTGCGCGGCTGCTCTCGCGATGAGCGGAAAGCACGCGTAGCAACGCTTCTTGCGCAATGTGGGCTGCCAGCGGAGATCGCTGCGCGTTATCCGCACGCGGTCAGTGGCGGGCAGTGTCAACGTGCTGCCATCGCGCGCGCCCTTGCAGTTCAACCACAGCTCCTTCTCTGCGACGAAGCCACCAGCGCCCTCGATGTGACAACGCAGGCGCAGATCTTGAGGTTGCTTTCGGCGCTGCGCGAGCAGACCGGCATGGCTATTATATGGATCAGCCATGATCTTGCGCTTGTGCAGGATTTCTGCGATCGGGCACTCGTTATGCACGGTGGACGCATCGTTGAAGCAGGAACGCCGGATGATATCATTGGTCGCCCACAGCATCCCTACACCAAAAGGCTTGTTGATGCTGCGCTGTAGTTTTAGTAGCACTTGACGACATAGTAACAAGTTACTATTATAGAGGTGTGGTGATTTGTCACGATTGGAAGGAGACGCTTATGTGGGATACGTTATTTGATGATCATGCTGAAACGATAGAGCAACAGATGCAGGCGATCTTTTCCAGTATTTTTGTCTTGCAAAATCGTTTGCAAGCTGCTGGTGACAAACTACAGACGGAGATTTCGATGAAGCAGTGGCTGCTCCTTGCGATGACAGAGGTTTGCCCTGAACCGCGTACGCTTACACGCATCGGAGTACTCATGGGCTGCTCGAGGCAGAATGTGAAAAAGCTGGCACAGGCGCTGGCACAAAACGGTTTTGTACAGCTTGAACGTGGCGCTGGCAATGCAGTGGAGGTGGTGCTCACTGAGCGTGCTGCGCAGTATATCGATGCTACAGCCGATCGAAATGCGGAGGCGTTGGCCATGTTGTTTGCAGATCTCTCTGAAGACGAGATCGCCGATCTGTTTCGCCTGTATCGAAAGCTTTATGCAGGTATGGCACGGGTGGAAGCATACGCCAGGGAGGAGGAAGCACGATGAAATGGCTGAACAAACGTACAGCGGCTGCGATTTTTACATTTGCCATCGGTGGTTCGGCGTTCTGGTTTCGTCTGCCGTACGCGCCGCTCAGGAAAGAATTTTCGCTGGACATCGCGGCGCTCAAGGCGCGACAGCCCGAAAGGGCGGAAGTGCCGATGCGCACCGAGTTAGAGACGTTGCCCGATATTTTGCAGCGTTATCTCATCCACTGCGGCTATTTGGGTGCACCCAAAATGCGCTGGATGACGATGCGTTACAAAGATGTCGCTTTTTTGCAGAGCGTGAACGGTCCGGCGCTCACCATTGATTACTTGCAGCTCAATACTGCCGCTGAGCCGGCGAGGCTTGCGCTTGTTGAAAGCCATCTCTACGGCGTGCCGTTTCAGGGCTATGATTATTATCAGGATGGCATCGGCGGCATGAAGGGCGTGATCGCGAAACATATCACCCTTTTCGACCAGTGCGGCCCCGAGATGGACCGTTCCGGCCTTGTCACCTATCTGGCGGAAGCTTTTCTGTTGCCGAGCGCGCTGCTCAGCCATCACATTCATTTTGAAGAGATCGGGGCGCATCAGCTCCGTGCCACCATTACAGCATATGGACAAATCGTCAGTGGTATTTTCACCTTTAACGACGCTGCCGAGATGATTCGTTTTACCACCGATGATCGCAGCCGCACCAATGAAGACGGTACCATGACAAAAACACCATGGACCGCCAGCTGTGGCGATTACCAGCGTTCAGCCAGCGGCTATCTTCAACCGACCACATTCAAGGCAACCTGGCATCTGCCTGATCGCGATTTCACCTATTTCGACGGCAAGATCACATCCATCACCTACGACGATTGAACCAGGGGCAACAGCACGTTGCTTTGCAGTCGATGCCTTGCATGGTACAATGGTCGTGAGGTGAAAAGGATGAAAACAAAAGATATTTTACTGGAACTGCGCACCCAGCGTGGCCTTTCTCAGGAAGCGCTGGCACAGCAGCTTCATGTCACGCGCCAAGCCATTTCACGTTGGGAGACCGGTGACACAGTGCCGAATATTGACACACTTCAACAACTCTCACGGTTCTACGATGTCTCTATCAACACCCTTCTTGGCAGCCCGCGCCAGCTGATCTGTCAGTGCTGCGGCATGCCTCTGGATGATAGCACCATCAGCCGGGAACCGGATGGCAGCTTTAATGAAACCTATTGCAAATGGTGTTATGCAGATGGTCGCTTCGCCTATGATAACATGGCTCAACTCATCGATTTTCTTGCGCAGCACATGGCAAGCGATGCCTGGCCGCCAGAGCAAGTGCGCGCCCATTTCGAGAACCTGCTGCCGGCGCTGGATCATTGGCGGGAAAAACATGACTGAACAAAAAAGATCAGGCCCATACAGTGAGAGGGGAGCCTGATCTTTTTTGCTGTATGCGGGTGTACGCAACCATCTCTTCAACCGCTACTCAAGTTGTGTAAATGGCGTTCTTTTACCGTCACCCATTTTACATCGGACTATTGATGATTAAAATGACAGCGCATGTCGCTGGTGCACAGAAAAACATGTAACATCACTATATGGTGTAAAAAAAGAGGAACGTTCCCAGTGGAACGTTCCTCTTTTTTTACATATTCTTGAAATCGACCAGCGTGGTGTTGTGCTGGTTGTAGTTGGAAGTGATGCTGTCGATGAGGGCGCCGGCGGTGTCGATGGCGGTCATGGTTGGGATGCCAAGGGTGACGGCCTTGCGACGGAAGATGACGGAGTCGCGCTGTGGATCGCGGCCTTTCTTGGAGGTGGAGATGATATAATCGACTTTCCCACTCTCGATGAGATCGGCAGCGTTATAACCTTCGCTCTCGTAGATCTTGTTGAGCTCGACAACATCGATGTTAGGGTCTGCCGCTTCGATCGTATGGGCGGTGCCTTTTGTTGCGAAGACTTCGAAGCCCTGATAGTAGAACTTCTTAGCAATGTCGGCAATCTCCTCTTTATCTTGATCGCGGACAGAAATGAAGACGCCGCCTTCACGTTTGATGGTGTATCCGGCAGCGACCAGACCTTTGTAGAGCGCTTCAAGGAAGGTTTCACCAATGCCGAGGACTTCGCCGGTCGATTTCATTTCAGGCCCGAGCTGAGTATCCACATTGGCGAGTTTTTCGAAGGAGAAGACTGGTACTTTCACTGCAATATACTTGCTGGCTGGATAGATGCCAGTGCCGTAACCGAGCTCACTGAGCTGCTCACCAAAGCTGACGCGAGTGGCAAGGTCGATCATTGGTACGCCGGTGACCTTACTGATATATGGCACGGTGCGGGAAGCGCGAGGGTTGACCTCAATGACGTAGAGTTCATCTCCGTGAACGATGTATTGAATGTTTACGAGACCGAGGGCGCCAAGTCCGCGGCAGAGCGCCTTGGTGTGATTAATGATCTTTTCTTCCATGCGCTTGGTGATATGAGGCGCTGGGTAGATGGCGATGGAATCACCAGAGTGGATGCCGGTACGTTCGATGTGTTCGAGGATACCTGGAATGAGCACGTCTTCACCGTCGGTGATGGCGTCGATCTCGATCTCAATGCCGCTCATGTATTTGTCGATAAGGATTGGGTTCTCGGCTTCACCAGCAGCGATGATGACTTTCATATATTCCTGGATGTCATCGTCACCGAAAGCGATGATCATGTTCTGGCCCCCGAGCACATAGCTTGGGCGCATGAGTACAGGATAGCCGATCTCGTTCGCAACGCGCAGCGCTTCTTCTTCTGTAAAGACGGTCTGTCCGGCTGGTCGCTTGATCTTAAGCTTGGAAAGAAGTTCGTCAAAACGTTCGCGGTCCTCAGCGGCATCGATGCCATCGTTGGAGGTCCCGATGATCTTGACGCCGTAGGCTGCAAGATCAGCAGTGAGCTTGATAGCGGTCTGACCGCCATAAGCAACGACAACCCCTACAGGTTGTTCGAGATCGATGATAGGCTTAACATCTTCCCAGGTCACTGGTTCAAAGTAGAGACGGTCTGCCGTATCGAAATCAGTGGAAACGGTCTCAGGGTTGTTATTAATGATGATGACCTCATAGCCAAGCTCTTTGAGTGCCCAAACAGAATGGACGCTGGAATAATCGAACTCGATGCCCTGGCCGATGCGGATCGGACCAGAACCGAAGACAATGACACGTTCTTTCGTAGATCTTTCGATGGATTCCAGGGCTTCGTTTTCAGCGCCTTCTTCTGGGGTATTAAATACGGAGTAAAAGTAAGGTGTTTCAGCAGAAAATTCACCTGCGCAAGTGTCTACCATCTTGTAAATAGGTGTGAGATGTGCAGGCATTGGGTGGCCGCTGAGGTATTCCATGGTCTTGTCAGTGAAGCCGAGCTTTTTCCCTTGAACGTATTCATCAACGGAGAGAGGTGCACGGTTGTCAACAAGACGATGTTCGAAATCAGCGATGTGGCAGAGCTTTGCGAGGAACCATTCATCGATCATAGTAAGTGTGTGCATTTCTTCGATGCTCATGCCGCGGTAAAGTCCTTCATATACAGCAAAGAGACGCAGGTCGGTGGCATGGGCCATGAGTGGTTTGAGTTCTTCAAGATCCATGCTGGCAAAATCATGGTAGCGAAGGGTGTCCTGTTTGATCTCTGCGCCACGTATCGCTTTCATGAGACCCATTTCAAAGCTGTCGGCGATGGCCATGACCTCACCAGTGGCTTTCATTTGAGTACCGAGATCGCGTTTGGCATAGACAAACTTATCAAACGGCCATTTTGGAAATTTAACTGCCACATAGTCCAGAGCTGGCTCGAAAGAAGCGAAGGTTTTGCCGGTGACGACGTTAGGGATCTCATCGAGGGTATAACCGAGAGCGATCTTAGTGGCGATTTTAGCGATCGGATAGCCGGTCGCTTTCGATGCCAATGCAGAAGAACGGGAAACGCGAGGGTTGACTTCGATGACGGCATATTCAAAGCTTTCCGGATGCAGAGCAAACTGTACATTGCATCCGCCTTCGACACCGAGAGAGTTGATGATTTTAAGAGCAGCGGAGCGCAGCATCTGATATTCTTTATCAGCAAGGGTGACGGCCGGCGCGATAACGATGGAGTCACCTGTGTGGACACCGACTGGGTCAAAGTTTTCCATGGAGCAGACGGTGATGGCATTGCCTTTAGCGTCACGAATGACTTCGAACTCGATCTCCTTCCAGCCACTGATGCATTTCTCGACAAGAATCTGATGGATTGGAGATGCCTGGAGACCGTTATGGGCGATCTGATTGAGCGAGGAGGCGTCTTCGCAGATACCGCCACCGGAACCGCCGAGGGTAAAGGCAGGACGTACAATGACAGGATAGCCGATCTCATCTGCATACTGCAGTGCGCTGACAACATCGGTCACCACTTTGGAGGCGATGGTTGGCTGATCGATTGCTTCCATGGTATCCTTGAACTTCTGACGGTCTTCAGCCTTGTCGATGGTTTCCGGATCGGCCCCGAGGAGTTTGACGTTGTGACGAGCCAGGAAGCCTTCTTTAGCCAACTGCATGGAAAGGGTCAGGCCGGTCTGCCCACCAAGGGTGGAAAGAATGGCATCTGGACGTTCTTTTTTAATGACACGCTTAACAGTTTCAAGGGTTAACGGTTCGATATAGATATGGTTTGCCATTGCTTCGTCGGTCATGATGGTGGCAGGGTTGGAGTTGATGAGGACAATGTCGATGTTGTTCTCTTTCAGGGCCTGGCAAGCCTGGGTACCGGCGTAGTCAAATTCTGCCGCCTGACCAATAACGATCGGACCGGAACCGATAACGAGTACTTTTTTGATCTCAGGATTGAGTGGCATAGCTTATCTTACCTCCATCATGTCAAAGAATCGGTCGAAGAGAAATTCGGTGTCTTTTGGGCCGCCGCATGCTTCTGGGTGGTATTGGACACTGAAAGTCGGTTCATCTACGTAGTCGATGCCTTCACAGGTGCCGTCGTTGGAATTAATGAAACGGATCTTGGCTATGGTTGTGTCGATTGTATTGTTGTCAACGGCGTAGCCGTGGTTCTGGCTGGTGATGAAGATGCGGTCGGTCACGAGGTCACGCACTGGTTGGTTCGCCCCGCGATGGCCGTATTTAAGTTTAAATGTCGAGAAGCCGTGTGCCAATGCAAGCAGCTGATGACCAAGACAGATGCCGAACGTTGGCAGTTTATCTGCCTGTAGGAGAGACAGCTGTTCGATGATGTTTTGTGCTTCTGCTGGATCACCGGGGCCGTTAGAGAGCATGAGTGCATCTGGTTCCTGTTCGAGAATCTCTTCGCGTGTGCTGGCAGCAGGCATGCGGATCACAGTGGCACCACGTTTTGTTAGCTCACGTTCGATGTTGTCTTTTGCCCCGAAGTCCCAAAGGACGATGCGTGGACCATTTGTGGCTGAAGGGGTCAATTTGATAGTATCTGTTGTGACAGATGGTACTGCATTGGTGACCATGAGATCTTTGAGATTGTCTGGAATGGCTTGAGCCGGATCTGTGGTGAGAACAGCGTTCATTACGCCGTGTTCACGGATACGTTTGGTGAGCGCGCGGGTGTCAATCCCATAGAGGCCGATAATGTTCTCGCTCTTGAGATATTCATCCAGGCTCGAGGAACCGCGGAAATTAGAAGGAAAGTCGCAGGGATCTTTTACAATATAGCCGCGGAGTGCAGGCTTTGCAGATTCAAAATCCTCTCGGATGATGCCATAGTTACCGATCAACGGAAAGGTCTGGAGAACGATCTGACCATAGTAACTTGGGTCAGTTAATGTTTCCAGATATCCTGTCATCGCTGTGGTAAAGACAAGCTCTGCGCGGGTGGTGCCTTCAGCGCCGAAGGATTTCCCTTGAAGAACAGTGCCATCTTCAAGGCAGAGATAAGCTTTTTTACTCAAGTGATTCGCGCTCCTTTATTAAAAATTATTCATAACTGGTGAACTTTTTTTCATCCTTCCAATTATATAGCAAAAGCGCCCCAAAGCAAATAAAAATTTTCTTTGAGCCGCTTTTTTTCTTGTAGAATCAACCTACGCCGAAATCAGTGTTATTGATGAGAACGTCAACACGAGGATTATCCTTAACTGATGGGTAGATCTTATTCATGAATAAATTTACAACATTCTCACTTCGTTTCACAGGCGTTCCATTGTCGATCATGAGGTTGATGCAGATGCGTTCGAAATATGCAAGTCCAATGGTGATATCTTGCTGCATTTGGGTGAGTGTTTCACCTTGAACACCGAAGAGCAGGCAGCATTCGTCAAAATAGGCAGCTAGTTCCTCTGGTGTTGTGTTAACAGGGATCCCTTTGTCAAAAACGCGCTCTCTGAAATCACCATCGAAGGTCTCGATGCCACCTTTTACACGCAATTCAATGTCATGGCTGGCGAGACGTGTTCGAAAGGGAGCGATGGCAGCGCGATCCTGCCAGTGGCATTCGACGTGGAGTCGTTTGATACTGTGCGCTTTACAAACATGGATCACTTCCGCTAGTGTTGTTTCGCTAAGATCGCAGAAACTGCCGGAATTGATCATTTCCAAAACGTTGCTCTTACCGGTCACGTGAGAGAGCACACTGAGATTGAGCGCATCGTTGGCGGCCTGGTCACTGGAAAAATCCAGATGATAGTTGCAGAAGCGACAGCGTCGCCATTTACAGCCGCTACCGCGCAGCAGCACGATCTCTCGTGGATTTTTATCGTTGATAAAACTGTAACGTTCAGATGGATGTGGGTTGGTCACATAATTACCTCCCTGTTGCAAATTTTAATGGTATCATAA
>CAUDRX010000073.1 GCA_958451915.1 uncultured Peptococcaceae bacterium | reverse complement strand
GAACTGACCCTGAAAGCACATCCTCAGACGGAAGCGATCCGTGCGCAGCTTAATGCTGAACGAGAAAAGATCAATATATATAAAGATCAGTTCGATAAGGCGTTGGCTGCTGTCGATGATCTTGTTAATGGTAGTGAAGTTGATGCAGGCGATGGAGAGTTCGTCACAAGCATTAAAGTTGGCGATTCATTTTCTGCTAATACAAAATATGAGATTGTCATCGAAGATGATATCGTAAAGGAAATCAGAAACAAGTGAGCGCGGATAAGACTCGTATTGGAAAAATCCTGAACGCGCATGGTGTTCACGGCGAACTCAAAGTAGAACCATTGACTGACGATCCGTCGCGTTACGATCTTTTGGAAGAAGTGTTCCTTGAAGATCGAAAAAAATGCTACACGTCTTTTAAGGTTGAAGGCGTGCGGTATCACAAAGGATTTGTGCTGGTGAAATTAGCGGGGATCGATGATATGGATGCGGCCAAAGCACTCAAAAATTGCCATTTGGCGATCAACAAGAGCGATCGTATGCCTTTGGAAGAGGGTGCTTATTATATCGATGACCTCATTGGTTTAAAGGTCTATGAGAACGACCAGGCGCTTGGTGTGATCAGTGAAGTTCTGCAGCCTGGCGCCAATGATGTTTATGTGGTTAAGAGTACCATATATCCAGAATTGTTGCTCCCGGCATTGAAAGATGTGATTCTTAATGTTGATCTGGAAGCGGGGCGCATGGATGTGAAACTGCCGAAAGGATTGGTAGACTGATGAAGATCACGATCTTTTCTCTGTTCCCAGAGATGTTCCAGGGACCGTTGACCACCAGCCTGATCGGGAAAGCGGTAGAAAAACAGCGCTTGGATATCGAGATTGTAAATTTTCGGGACTATGCCCAGAACAAATTTAAACATGTGGATGATACACCGTATGGTGGCGGAGTAGGGATGCTGCTGCAGCCACAGCCAATCGTTGATGCGCTGAGGGCCCATATCCCTGCAGAAACGGAAGTGCCGATCATCCTTGTGTCTCCGCAAGGCAAGGTCTTTAACCAAGCGGAAGCTAATCGCCTGGCAAAATATGATCATCTGGCGTTTGTTTGTGGTCACTACGAAGGCTTTGATGAGCGTATCCGTGATTATGTAACAGACGAGTATTCGATCGGTGACTACGTTTTAACGGGCGGTGAGCTGCCGGCTATGGTAATGATCGATACGATTGCGCGTCTTCAGCCGGGAGTGATCAAGGAGCAGGCTTCTTTTGAAGACGATTCCTTTTACCATGGCTTGCTGGAATATCCTCAATATACAAAGCCGAGGGTGTTTGAAGGTAAAGAAGTACCAGAGGTACTGTTGAGTGGCCATCATGAAAATATCGCAAAATGGCAGAAGAAAGAAGCGCTGCGACGTACATTGGAACGGCGCCCGGACCTTTTGAGAGATTATGAACTCTCGAAAATCGAGAGGAAATTGCTGGATGAGATCTTTTTGGAGATGCCAGATCTCAAAGAACGTTATGAAACAATTTGTGAAAAGCATGAGGAAAAGGTTCAATAATTTTCCTGGGATAAGATAAAATGTTTTGCTGTCGTCAAAAAAGTCTGATATAATATCAGCTAAGTATCTTTTGTAAGAAATTACGAATACATGTTGTTGATCATTACAATATGATCGGCCGTTTGCCGATGATACTAATATTATTTTGGAGGTCAGTGATGACAGGAAAAGTAAAATGGTTCAATAATGAAAAGGGCTATGGTTTTATCACCATTAGCGAAGGCGAGGATGTCTTTGTGCACTTTTCTGCCATTCAGGGTGACGGTTATAAGACGCTCGAAGAAGGTCAGGCTGTAGAGTTTGATGTAGTTTCGGGTGATCGTGGTGACCAGGCGGCAAATGTCGTTAAACTTTGAGTGAAAAATCTGTTTGGCCAAACTCGTTTGAGTTTGGCTTTTTTTATTGCTTTGTAACGATTTTTTTTGATGCTTGTATTAAAATTAGGATTGGTTGCAATGTCGACTAATTCTTATGAAAGGGAGCAATCATGACGAATCATTTTAAAAAGTTCATAGCTGCAGTGGCACTGTCACTGGCGACAGCCTGCACTGTACAGGCCGTTGCTCCGGCGGAACCTGCAGCAGCTGCGGATGTCAAGATCGTTATTGACGGTGAGACATTGTCTTCTGATGTTGCACCGCAGATCATCAATTCCCGTACAATGGTACCGATCCGTGTCATCAGTGAGAATCTGGATGCCAGTGTATATTGGAACGGAACAGATCGCTCGATCACAGTGAGTAAGGGTTCTAATACGTTGGTACTTTATGCAGACCAGACGAATTATACGCTGAATGGGACGGCTCAAACGCTGGACGTTCCTGCGACGATCGTGAGTGGCCGCACTTTGGTGCCGCTGCGTGTTGTCGGTGAAGCGTTGGATTGTGGTGTCGAGTGGGATAACGGCACCGTTTACCTCTCTCAGACGATTATTCAGGTCAACGCTTTGGGAGCGGGGGAGTATGTAAATCTTCGTTCGGGTCCAGGTACCAGCTACAGTATTGTAGGGAAAGTATACGGTAATCAGTATCTGCAGGTATTGCGTAAGGTTTCAGGTGAAGGCGGCGATTGGTATAAGATCGAAACTTCTAACGACGCGGATGCATATGTTGCATCGTGGCTGGTCTCGGTCTATACTGGGAGCAATCAGACGACCACCGATCCGACACCAGATGACGATAACGACAACGGTGGCAGCACCGTCACGGGTGACAGCAATGGTACCTTGACGGTGACCAATCGTGATACATCGGTTGCCGGCCAATCCAGTATCGCTTTTGATATCGGTGATGGAACACCATCTGTCGTGAGCAATGATGGCAATCAGTTGGTCGTGAAGATCAGCGGGGCGCAAATCAGCGGGGGCACCTGGCAGCCGGCTGAAAATATGTCCCCGTTTAATGGCTTCAAGGTCGAGAACAGCGGCAGCAATGATGTATTGATGACCTGCAATGTCACAGATAATGGCTACTTCCGTCTGGATATCAATGGTAATACATTTACAGTGACTGCCGTAGCGAAACATAAGAATGGCACAACAGGTCTTGCTGGCAAAGTGATCGTTGTTTCTGCCGGGCATGGGGTATATGGCACTGGCGGTGCGATCGACCGTGGTGCAGTAAGTACCATAGATCCATCTTTTGACGAAGTGGATTTTAATACTTATGTTGCTCAGAAACTTCGTGATAAACTGGCAGCGGCAGGTGCAACAGTGATCATGATCCGTGAAGATGAAAATCCGATCGATATGACATTATATGAACGCTCTGTGATCGCCAACCAGGCCAATGCCGATGCCTTCATTGAGATCCACGGTGACAGTGCAAGTTCTTCTGCGAGTGGGATTGGCACCTGGGCATTCACTGATGACATCCGTTTGACCACGGCGGCTCAGGAAGACATGCGTAATGAGTTTGCAACTGTGATGAACAGTGCGATGGCAAGCGCGACCGGAGAACCTGCTTATGTCAAATACAGCAACTTCTCTGTTCTGCGTGAAACAGAAGTGCCATGTGTCCTGATCGAATGTGGTTTCCTGAGTAATGCGCATGATCTGGCATTGCTTAAGAGCCCGGATTATTGGGAAAAACTGGCCACAGGGATGTATAATGGCCTGTATAATTTCTTCGCGTATTGATTCTAAGATTGAGAGAACACGGTCTTTGGCCGTGTTCTTTTTTTGTAGTCTTGCGAGAGGGGGTGTATGCGGATAAAATAAATGCAGTAAAGAAGGTGATTTTTAATGGCCAGACTTTTGATCATAGAGGATGATTTAGATCTGAGAGAAGGTTTAGGCTTTGCCTTAGAGATGGAAGGATATGCGGTCGAAAGTGCAGCGACCGTGCGGGAGGGTTTGGCGTGTCTTTATGAAAGCAGCTGGGATCTGATTATTTTGGATTGTAACCTTCCGGACGGAGACGGTTACGAGCTGCTGGAGACTGTGCGTGGATTTTGTGACACGCCGGTGTTTATGCTTACGGCACGCAATACTGAGATGGATGAGGTAAAGGCGCTGGCGCTTGGGGTGGCAGATTATATGTCGAAGCCGTTTTCTCTGGCTGTGCTAAAGGCACGTGTACGAAGAATCCTTCAGGCAGCGCGGCCGCATACAAGGATGCATTCAGCAGGTATTACGATCGACAGGGATGCTTGCACAGTGATACATGACGGCGAAATGGTCTCTTTGAGCAAAGTTGAGTTTCAACTGCTCTGTTATCTTGTTGAGAATCGTGGACAGGTGCTCACAAAAAGTCAGATCCTTTCTCATGTCTGGGATGCGCAGGGACGATTTGTGGATGAAAATACACTCTCTGTGACGATCCGTCGCTTGCGCGCAAAGATAGAGCGTGAACCGAAGCATCCTGTGCATATCCGAACAGTACATGGTGTCGGTTATGTCTGGAAGGAGGGAGAGGCATGACGGTTCTGTGGGCGGTTCTGTTCGCTCTTGCCTGCAGTGGCTGCCTGCTGTTTTGGCAGCAGGATCGAAAGCATATGCAGGCAGTTGATAGAATGCTGGACGATCTTCTTGATGGTGCGGGGGTCTCTGAGTGTGATCTCAGAGAAGGGGCTGTTTCAGCGTTGGCAACCAAGGTGAAGCGTGTACAGGAGAAGGTCGATCTCAGCATTGCTGGTGCAGAAGAAGAGCGGGAGAGTGTCAAACAGCTTGTTTCAAACATGTCTCATCAGCTTAAGACGCCGCTTGCAGGCTTGATGATGTATCGGGAAATGCTTGAAGATGAAAACCTGGATATCCTGACAAGACGGCGGTTTCTTGCCAGGATGAAGGGGCAGACAGAAAAGCTGGACTGGATTTTGGAGGCGCTTTTCAAGATGGTTGAGCTTGAACAGGGCGCTGTTGTCTTTGGAACACAGGCCCTGCCGCTTGCGCCGACATTAGAGGATGCTGTGGATGCGGTGATGGATAAGGCTGAGCAGAGAGGTGTCGTGATCGGGGTTGAACCATTCGCTGAAATAACGGTTCTGCATAATCGCAAATGGACGGCAGAAGTGTTTGTGAACCTGTTAGAGAACGCGATCAAGTATAGTGGACCAGGGAGTTGCATTACAATCAGTGTGGTACCGCTTGAGTTTTATTCGGAGATCCGTGTGACTGACGAAGGGATTGGCATCCGGGAAGAAGATCAGACACGGATCTTTCAGCGGTTCTATCGTGCCAGTGATGTTCAGGACCGTGAAGGCGCCGGTATTGGGCTGGCGCTTTCGCGCATGATCCTGGAACATGAGAAAGGTTATATCACAGTGCGTTCGACGTATGGACAAGGAAGCACGTTCAGTGTCTTTCTGCAAAATGTTTAAGTTCTGACAAAACTGTCAGAACTTTTTTCGTGTCTGTCAGCGGTTTGACAGTTTTGCTTGCTATGATTAGGGTAGTTCAAAAGAGGAGGGGTATCGGATGGATATCTTGCAGGTTCAACACGTCAGCAAAAAATATGGGCAGCAGGCGAATGCAGTTGCTGCCCTTAGTGATGTCAGTTTTAGTGTGAAACAAGGGGCGTTTGTGGCTGTTATAGGCACCTCGGGCTCGGGGAAGAGCACACTCCTGAATCTTGTCGGTGGTTTAGATACGCCCGATACGGGATCGATCATGATCCGGGAGCACGATATTGCTCATCTTTCTCGTAAGGCTTTGACGATCTTTCGTCGGCGCAATATTGGTTTTGTCTTTCAGAACTATAGCCTGATGCCTGTATTGAACGTTTATGATAATGTCGCTCTGCCCGTTACTTTTGACAAGGGCAAGTATGTGGACCATGAGTATATTCGTGGTTTGCTCGAGGAGCTCGGACTTTGGGAGCTGCGCCGACGATTTCCTGATGAACTGTCCGGAGGACAACAGCAACGTGTTGCGATTGCGCGCGCGCTAGCAAACAAGCCAGCGTTGATCCTCGCGGATGAACCGACAGGTAATCTTGACAGTCGTACAACGGTCGAAGTAATGGGGCTGCTCAAGAAGAGCAGTCGCTTCTATCATCAGACGATCCTTATGGTGACGCATAATGAAGCACTTGCGCAATCATGTGATCGGATTATCCATATCGAGGACGGATGTATCGTGCCTCCCAAGGGGTGGTGAATGATAATGTGTACGATATTTAAGCTGGCTTGGGCATATCTGTGCCATGATAAAAAACAGACCTTGGCACTTTTTGTCGGTATTGTGCTTTCTGCCGCACTTTTTTGTGGAATAGGTTCATTGTTTTCTAGTGGTCTTAATACTTCAAGAGAAAATGCTCGCGCCGAATATGGCGACTGGCACTATGAAACGCGTTGTGATCTCCCGTGGTTTGATGATTTTTTAGATGATCCATCTGGCGCAGGTTATCAACTCAGATCCTATGGTGTAGAGAAGGTATGCAAAGCGATCGAGGAGCCGTTTGCTATCCAGTATGTGAGCGCAGATGACGGCTATATGCAGATGATGGGGCGTACGCTTGAAAAAGGTCGAATGCCCCGGAAGCTGAATGAGATCGCGATGGATGTACAGACTTTGCGAAATCTGGGTGCTTCTGCCGAGATCGGAGAACAGGTAACACTTGACGGTGAGATTTTTACGCTTACTGGGATCGTTGGAGAAATGCCACCGCGTCTTTCGGAGCTGATGGGTGACTTTATGCAGGTCTTCGTGAGTTCGGATCTCGACTATGGAACGAATGGCAGTTTTGTTTATCTGAAATTTGATGAATCTCGATCGGTCGGGGAACAGATCGCAGCATTTTCAGAACGTTTTAATATCGATCCTGGCACGATTGCCCGCAACAACGGTATTGCAGGTTATGTTGGTGCTGATGGTGGCGGTCTCTCTTTTGAGGAGATCATTGATGCTCTGAAGGCGCCGACCTTTGGCATACCATATGTCTGGGGCAGCCTCAATGAGAACCAGGTCATGACTGAAGGTGCGGTGCTTGCTGCTCTGTCGCTGTTTGTTGCGTTTATTATCTATAGCATCTTTCAAGTGAGCGTGCTGCGCCGCTTGAATCAATACAGCATCCTGCAAACACTGGGTTTGACAGATGGTGGGGTCCTGAGACTTTTGCTCTGTGAGCTCCTTATCATCTTTGCAGCAGGCTATACAACCGGCTGTGTGTTGGGCAACAGCATCGCTGCCTTAATTTATGGAAAGATCGGGCAGATCTTTATTGTTCGTAATGCGGCAATTCACAGCGGTGTTTCATCGGATGTACGTGCAGAGGCGCTGTCTGCAGCTACGATCCCGTCATCGGGCATTTTTCAGATCGACTGGCAGCTGATCGTAGTGGGTGCGTGCTTTCTGGTGTTCTTGCTCGTGATCATCAGCGATATTCTCATGCATCGTATGCGTCGTATGAGTCTGCATCAGATGCTCAAAGAAGATAATGGCAGGCCGCGCAGCCGTAAGATCGTAAGTCTTCGTCATATTTCGCTTGTTGGAGCGATGACAAGACGCTTTATGTTCGCACGTAAAAGCACTTTTATTGGGATCGTGGTCTCGCTTGCGATCGGTGGTGTGATATTTCTCAGTGCGACCTACGTGATCGAGAACACACGTGTGAATAACACATTGACTTTTGCAGCGGACGATGGGCTTGGCTCGGACATCCAGCTTGTAGAGGAGAAAGGCTTGCTTTCCGAAACAGTGTCGATGGAGACAGTGGACGCCTTGCGGGAAGTCGATGGTGTAGCGCAGGTCCTGCCCGTGAGCTATATGCTCGGCGAGATCACCCTTAACGATGGAAGCTTCCAGTGGCCGAGTTATTATGCTGAAACAGCAGGCGATCCGGATCGCACGCCGGATCCGGAGGTCATGGCCCGTTATGGCGGGGTGATCGTTCAGACCGGGGAAGACGACTATCGTCTCAAGGTTAATATCTATGGTTATGATGACGCCATGCTTGCTCAGATGAATGAGTATCTTCTTGAGGGCTCGATCGATCCGGATGCTATGCGTGCAGAAGACACAGTCATTATGAAGACTCTTGTTGATGGACAGGGAAACTATGATGGTATCGATCTTGGCGCAGGCGAGCGATTTGTGCTGAAAACACCCCGTGTATCGGAAGAAGCACTGCTTGATTTCGAAGGTGTGGCGGATGATTACGAAACACAGTCGTTTTCCATCTCGGCATTGGTGAGTCGACCGCTTGGTAAAGTAGATACAACTATTGGTGACGATGGTGAGACCACCGTTGACATTATTATGACGCAGGAACAAATGAAGGCACATTTTGGTGTCACAGGCGCTCAGACGGTGAGTATTCGCCTGAAGGATGATGCAGATCCCGAGGCAGTGGCTAATGCTGTTCGAGAAATGACGATGGGGATTCCGGGGTGTGTGGTGCATGACTATAGTGGGCAGATCGCAGCGCAAGAGCTGTATCTGCATCAGCAGATGGCCTTTTTCTATGGTATCGCAGGTGTGCTCCTTCTCACCAGTTTGATCCATATCGCAAACAGCATGCATTGGCTGGTTGCCGAGCGTCGGCGTGAATTTTCTATCTTGCGTGCTATGGGCATCACAGACAGAGGTTTTGTGAGCATGTTGCTTAAGGAAGGCATGCGTTACGGGATCTATGCCAGTGTTGTCATGATCGTTCTTTATAGTTTGGTGCAGCGTGTTCTCTACTATTTTATGAATCATATTTATTTGTATCTGCATCCAGCGAGCAGCCTGCAGCCAGGATGGATCCTGGCAGTTGTGATCATTAATGTCATTCTTTGCATGGGTACGATGGGATTAGCGGGAAAATGCGTTTTAAAACGTTCGATATTGAGATAGAAAAACGGCAGTCGAAAGACTGCCGTTTTATTGTGTGTAAGGAATGAGATTGCACAAAAAAACTCCTGCATAAAAATGCAGGAGTTCAGGATGGACAATGACGGGCTCGAACCGCCGACCCTCTGCTTGTAAGGCAGACGCTCTCCCAACTGAGCTAATTGTCCGAATGACGAGTACGGGATTCGAACCCGTGAATGTCAGCGTGAAAGGCTGATGAGTTAAGCCGCTTCTCCAACTCGCCATTATTATCAACGCACTAGCCGCGCTGACGAGTGATATAATACCATGCTATGAGCGTACAGTCAAGCTGATTTTAGAAAAAAATTGTTTCGATCGTTCAGTAATGGTGTGGAAGAGGGAGATTGTCATCAGACAATGATCGATGTATTGCAGTGTCAAGCAAACACAGAAGACTTTTTTGTGATAAATATACAGAATCGATTGAAAAAATTCTGGGAATCTAAATGTCTGTTTGGTATAATATAGAAAACTACATAATATGAAATTTGAGAATACATATCGAATGTGTATATATAGCTGTAAAGCTTAGAATGGAAAGGAGCGATTGTTATGGCATTGATCCAGTGCCCGGAATGCGGGAAAGAGATAAGCGATCAGGCAGCAAGCTGTCCGCATTGTGGTTATCCGATCAGTAGTAAGCTGGAAAATGAACAAAACATTGCAGCAGAGGTTCGATTACAGGGGAATGAGGACGCTAAGTCTGGTGAACCACTTAAAAAAAAGCCTGGCAACCGAAAATGGGGTATTATTCTTGGTGCGGTTGTTGTCATAGCAGCTGTCGTTCTTTTTGCTGTTACGACTTCAAATAATAAAGAGAAGGAAGCTCTTTCAGAAAATTTGACGGGTGTGTGGTATGGCTTTGAATTTGGCTCAGGTCAAACGTTGAATTTTAATGGTGATCACGTCACATACGATGCTGAAGCTAGGGTCACCGATGAAGATAAATATGCCATGCAAAGTCAGGTACTTGAATGGGAATCCCAGAGCGGTGACACAGTCTTGATTAACGGTGAGGAGTACAAGGTAACCTTTGAAGCGCATAAAGACGTTATGAACTTATATCCTGCCTTGACGCATGAAGCAGAATTTGAATCTTTTTCCAGAACAAATGCCGAGGATGAGATCATTCATCGGGTCACTGATCGTTCGATAGAAGATTCGAAACTAACGGGAGAGATTGTCGAGTCGAATTATACGATCACTAATAATGGTGAAGATGCTTATAAGAAGATTGTTATCTGTTTTAGACTCCAAAACAAAGATTCGGAAAAAGTCATCTATAAGAAGTATATTACTGTAACACCGGAGGATGGTTCTTTGGATCCGGGTGAATCTGAGACGTTTTATCTATCTGTACCATATACAGAAGTCAAAGGGATCAGCGATGTGGACTACTGTGCAGCAGTGACCGTTGCACAGGAGAAATAAGAACTTCCGGATATTACCGCTTTTCGATGAACTGTAGCGCAGAGTACTCTGCGCTGCTTTTTTTATTCTAATAATTGACATATGCCACTAATGGTGCTATGCTTGAGGTGTAATCGGCATATGCCAATAATCATTTGAGAAAAGAGGTCTTTCACATGAAGGTTGCCATTCCAGTTGATTCACAGGCATTAGATGGTGCAGTCGCGGAGAATTTTGGACGCTCTGCAAATTTTCTGATCTATGATACGGACACAAGAGCTATTTCATACATTGATAATTCAGCAATAATGAGTCAAGGCGGGGCT
>CAUDRX010000072.1 GCA_958451915.1 uncultured Peptococcaceae bacterium | reverse complement strand
GGAAAGATAAAGATCGCTTCGATCGGTGCCTCGACGGCGCGGGAGATGTCGATGGCGAGTTTGAGTGACGGATTGTACTGGGCTTTTTCCAGTCGCATGATGGTCTCGCGGCGGACGCCGACGCGTTCGGCAAGCTCTTCCTGGGTCCAGCCTTTGGCGGTACGGAATTGTTTGAGGCGGCATTCAAATTCGACGGTTGGCATGGCGCATCACTCTGCTTTCTCGTAGCGATAGAGTAAGTAGTTGGAGAGAAAGAGCACGAGGCCGTAGATGAGAGAGAGGCTGGCGAGCATAAAAATGGCGCACCATTCGACGTTACGGCTGAAGAACCCCATGCCGATGAGCCAGATCACGATGAAGACAAGGGCAAAGCCGATGCGATAGGCTTTGAGCTCGGCACGGCGGCGGTTTTCCTGAAAGAGTTCATCTTCCAGGGTGTGGGAGAGTCTGCCTTCGAAGAAAAGGCCAAAGAACCCGAAAAAGATAAAGAAAATGAAAGGAAAGATCTGTCCGGAGGTGTTATAGGTCCAGAAGCCGCCGAAGCCTAAGAAACCCGCGAACCCCAGCCAGCCAAGTTTCGGTGAGACGGTACGGGAATAACGGCGGCCATCTTCCGATGGCTCCGGACGGAACATGAGGCGGATGACATGGCGCCAGATGACGACGAGAAAATAGATGGCATAGCAGAAAAGCAGTGCGCCGGGGATGAGCATGGAAAGATCTTGCGGCTGGAACGTGTAGGTGGAAAGATCCATGATGTAGACCCAACGGCCGTCGTTGAAAGCAAGGGAGTAGGCGACGCCGAGCAGGAGCAGGGCGATCACGGCGATGGCACCGGTGATGAGCCGATAGATGGTCTTCTTTGGCAGGCGTTTATCCATGAAAAACAACCCCTTTCGATGTGACAAATTTATCTCTTGATAGGATAAATATATCACATCGCAAAGGGGCTGTCAATGAAATTGTGACAAATAGTTCTCTTTCAGCGTACCTGACTCTTGCGGTAGATGCGGTAGAGCAGGGGCAGAAGCACCAGCGAGAGCAGGCTGTAAAGGAGAAAGAGGATCGGGACCGCACCGGTGATATGACCGAAGATGCTGTAGAGATTGAAGTCGTTCATCACCTGGTAGAGGGAGAGCAGCTGATCCGGCAGCAAGCCGAGGAAATCTGGCAGGTTTTCCCAGTCAGAGAGGATGCTTTTGGCAAAGTTGGCGGCGAGAAGGATCACATACGGCACGATGACACCGGCAACCTGGGAACCGCTGAGAGCGCTCACCAGCATGGCGACCAGTGAGAGAAAGAGTACGCCGATATAGCCGCCGAGGACGGCGAGGATGTAAGTCTGACCGATGGTGATATTGTAGAAGGCTTTCAAGCGCAGGAGCTGGAGAGCGCCATCTGCGCCTTCGGCACCGAGGAGCGCCAGGAGTACAAGGCTGTAGACGGCGATCGTGAGCCAGTAGAGTCCTGTCACGGTGACGATGCCGCAGACGATCTTTGCACGCACGGCGCTCGTGCGGCCGCGTATGGTCGAGAAAAAGATGGCATCGCTCTTCCAGCGTCGTTCACACGGGAAGATGCCGCTCACGAGAAAGACGATGAGGAAGACAAAGAAGAGCACCAACGTTGGCATGTAGTAGAGGATGGCTTCCCAGCCATCGTTATAGGCGTTGATGAGTGGTGTTTCCATGGCTTCGTAGTGCGATATGAGATATTGCTGTTCGGCTGGAGAGAATGTGTTCTCCGGCTGAGCCAGCCATGTCTCGAGATTTTCTGTACGACGCTCATAGAGCTGACCGGCCTCCTCAGAGGTGAGGGTGTTGATGCGGTAATAGTTGTATTCGTTGAAGCCGTCGTAGGTCTGTGCGATCAGGTTGCGAATGGTCTCATAGCCCTGAGTATCGTGGTAGGCGGCATTCTGGCGTTGGATGTCCGTCGAGTTGTAGTCGGCGGAGGTGATGACGCGCTGATTGGCTTCGGCGGCACGCAGGAGCATGGCCTGATCGATCGGACCGGCCCATTCGTCCTTGAGGGCCTGGAGTTCACGGGCAGCAGCAGGACCTGTGTGGTCGTCGCCGTTCTCGTCGGTGAAGGAAACATGAAGGGTTGCTGCGTAACAGATCACGGCGAGCCCGATCGCCAGCACGAGCAGGGCCAGCTTGCCGCCGGTGCGGCTGAAGATCTTCTGGAGTTCATAACGCCACATCCTGTTCACCTCCGGCTTCTCCAAAGTGGTAAAGAAAGACATCTTCGAGGGTTGCGGGCAGTGGTTCCGCTTCTGGTGCCGGTCGTATCGGCGAAACGATGCGCAGTTCTGCACCGTTGGGGGTGGTGTGGATGTTTGCGATCCTGAAACGTGCCATATAGGCGGATGCTTCTGAGCGCGGCACGCAAAGGTGCCAGACGCTGTCACGCATGCTGCGGATCAGTGTCTCAGCAGTGCCCTGGCTCTCAATGCGGCCATCTTTCATGAGTAGGATCTCATCAGCGATGTATTCGACATCGCTGACGATGTGTGTGGAGAGCAGTACGAGGCGGTCTTCAGCGAGTTCGCTCACGAGATTGCGGAAGCGGATGCGCTCGTTTGGGTCAAGGCCGGCTGTTGGTTCGTCAAGGATGAGGATGCGAGGGTCGCCCAGCATGGCCTGGGCAATGCCGGCGCGGCGTTTCATACCGCCGGAGAGACGCTTCATCTTGCGATTGGCGGCTTTGTTCAGGCCGACCTGGTGGATCAGGCGTTCCACGCGGTCACGTGCGATGGCTGGGCGCAGGGCTTTAAGGGTGGCAATGTAACGCAGGTAGTCGCGCACGGAGAAATCCGGATAGTAACCAAATTCCTGTGGCAGATAGCCTAGGAGATCGCGGTAATCCGCGTCCATGGCGAAGATGTCTCTGCCGTCCCATGTGATCGTGCCGCCTGTTGGGGTCAGAAGTGTGCAGAGCATGCGCATGAGCGTGGTCTTGCCGGCGCCGTTGACACCCAGGAGACCGTAGACGCCGCGCGTCATTGTCAGCGAGATGTGGTCAACGGCGGTGAAGGTGCCGAAACGTTTGGTGAGATCATTGATACAGAGTTCCATGTGAGTTAACCTCCCATTGTTGGGTCGATGTGTGGATCCATTGTCGGATCAGATAAGTGAGAAAGCCGATGCTGAGTGCGAAAAGTCCCAGCCACACCGGCGTGGTCACGGCAGCATAGAGCGTGTCGTTGAGAACGAAGAGCCACCAGATCCCGCCCCAGAAGAGGCAGGCGCAGATTGCAGTGAGGCCGTTCTGGCGCTTTGTCAGCAGGCCGAAGCAGAGACAGGCAGTGACGACCAGCGGCAGCAGGAACTGGCTCACCAGTGTCATAAAGGTACAGCCGAGCCTGCTGGCGCAGACGCCGCAGAAGCCTGTGAGCAGCACCAGATCAAACCCGCCAAAGAGCAGGAGCCGGGTTGCATAGATGTGGCGCAGGGTGAAGTGGGTCGTGCTTTCGACCTCCAGGGCATCGGCGTTGGTATTTCGGGCAAATTCAGGGATGAGGAGGATCACAAAGAGCGCTGCTGTTACGCCGAGGCTGCGTGCCACCAGCTGGATCTCCGCCAGATCTGGCAGCGCTGCCCCGACCAACGCGAGCAGCATCAGCTGTGCCAGCCACCAGCGCTTTTGCAGGAGTGTCAGCTGTAACTGCAGGAAGGTCCATGGTGAGAGCGGACGCTCCGCTTCGGCGCGCAGAAAACTGTGCCGGGCGGCGGTCACCGTCTCGCGGATATGCGCTTCACGCGGTTGCACAGTGTGGTCCTGGCGGTCTTTTTCAAAGAGTTTGTCCAATGTCATGGTGTGTCTTCCTCCTTTCCGATGTGGTCTTCCAGGTGTTGTTTTGCCTGACGCAGTCGGTATTTCACCAGTGGCAGGCTGATCGACAGCACTGCTGCGATCTCCCGCTGTTTGAGTCCCTGGTAATAGTGCAGGATGATGACCTCCCGCTGCTCCGGCGGCAGCGCATTGAGCGCCTGCTCGAGCATGAGATGGGTCACAGTGGCGACTTCGGGGTCCTCTGCAGCGCTGCCAAGGGATTCAATGGCGGTGTTGTCGAGGGGGGCGGAATGGCGTCGGGCCCAGGCATTGCGGCAGAGGTTGGCGGCGATGGTGTAGAGATAGTTCCTGGCCTTCCCCTGATGCTGGTATTCGGAGAGTTTGGCGAAGAAGCGCACGAAGGTCTCCTGAGTCAGGTCTTCGGCATCTTCCTGGCTGGCAGTATGGAAACGGCAGTAGCGCAGGATGTCGGGATAATATTTGCGCACGAATGTATCAGCGGCATTTTCATCACCGTGCCGGATACGTCTGAGAAGCAAGAGGTCGTTGTCCACGCCCGGCCCTCCTTTCTTTTTGAGATCTCTGTCTGATATAACACGTCTGCCGTGCAAAAAGATAGTCAGTGCACAAAAAAACCGCGTACCATTTTGGTACGCGGGAACAGTCGATCATACACGATCAGTCAAATTTTTCGTCGATGTCAGCGCTTGGCTGATTGACAACGATGAGAGCATGCCCTTCTTCGAGGATAGTGCGGGAACCATGGAGCACAAGCTTTACTTCTTCGATCTCGTTCAGGCTGTCGATGGCTGCCGGATCGATGATCTCAACGGTGCATTCCTTTTTCAGCTTGGCCCAGTAGAGATATCCGGCTGGGTCAAACTTAGGGCCTTCGTCTTTCTTTTTGCCCTTTGGTGCTTCTTCTGGCTCTTCAACGACAGGTGGTTCCTTGGCGCTCATCTTGGCGTCGCCTTCAGCAGTGATGAAGACTTTGAAATCGTTGGTGGTCAGGCCACGCTTGAGGCAGTCTTCAACTTCATGCAGCGCATGGATCGGATCGGTAAAATTGCTTTGTACAAATACATACATATGTCCTATCTCCTTTTTATCATAAGTGGATGATCTCTTGTAGTCTATAGCTATTATTCTACAAAAGAAAGCCATCGCCTGTCAACCGCAAAGGCTGGCAGGCGAGGTGTTTTCACAGATCAGTCAAAGAGATATTGGGTGACCTTGACGATCTCACCATCTTTGAGATAGACGCGAGGCACACGGCGGTTGATGTCACAGAGGATCTCGTGAGGGATGGTTGGGATGCGGGCCACGACTTCTTCAATAGAGATGCGGTCGTCGCCCTGACTGCCGATGAGAACGACTTCATCACCGATCTTTACATCCGGCACATCAGTAACGTTGATCATACACTGGTCCATGCAGACGCGGCCGACGATCTTGCAGCGCTTGCCGTGGACGAGGACTTCGGCGTTGTTGCTCATCAGGCGCATCCAGCCATCGGCGTAACCGATCGGCAGGGTGGCGATGACATCGCCTTCATTGGTGGCGTAGGTGCCGCCGTAGCTGATGCGTTCGCCGGCATGTTCGGTCTTGACGTTGGAGATGCGGGCCTTGAGGGAGAGCACTGGCTTGACGTCGATATTCTGATTCTGCGTTTCATCGCTTGGATAAACGCCGTAGAGGATGATGCCCGGGCGGACCATGTCGAGGAAGTACTCAGGATGGTCGACGATGACGGCGCTGTTGCCGACGTGGCGGATCTTTGGCGTGAGGCCGCGTTCAGCGAGGCCGTTGAGGAAGAAGTTGTAGCGCTCCCACTGCAGGTGGGTGTAGGTCTTGTCGGCGTAGTCGGCCTTGGCGAAGTGGGTGAAGAGGCCGCTGAATTCCACATTAGGGAGACTCAGGATCTCTTCGATCTTATCGAGGTTCTCTTCGGTCGGCAGGAAGCCGATGCGGCCCATGCCGGTGTCGCATTTGATGTGGACCATGGCTTTCTTGCCCTGTGCCACGGCGGCATCGCTCATGGCCTTGGCGAGGTCATAGGTGAAAACGGCCTGCTGGATGTCGTACTGGACGAGCTCAGCGGCACGCTGTACTTCGGTGTAGCCGAGGATGAGGATCGGCACATCGGTGAAGCCGGCCTTGCGGATCTCGAGGGCTTCGTCGAGGAGGGCGACGCAGAGGAAGTCGGCGCCGTTCTCGAGCAGGGTCGGGATGATCTCGACAGCGCCATGGCCGTAAGCGTTGGCTTTGACGACGGCGGCAACGTGGCGGTCTTTGCCGGCGCGTGCGCGGATCGAGGAGATGGTGAAGGCGAGGGCGTCGAGGTCGACTTCAGCCCAGACCGGACGGATGTGCATCAAGGTGTCTTTTGGCAGTGTTTCCATAAAAGGAACCCCCTTAAAAATTGATTTGCATTAATTATATAAATATTATAGCAAATCCAGGGATAAATAAAAGATGCCCAGGGGCCATTTATGAGAAAGGTTGTTTATAGATCTTTTTACCACCGCTGCTTTTCGGTGGACAAGCGTGTGTCACTCCCGTACAATAGGGTTAGAGTGGAATGATCGTATCCGGATGACTGTGGTGGCGTAAGAAAGGATGAAAGATCATGACAGAGACGCTCATTGTTTACCGCTCAAAATATGGTGCGACAAAGCGGTATGCTGAGATGCTGGCGGCGCGCACGGGCGCCGACCTGCGCGAGAATCGGGACCTGTGCGCAGGCGACTTTGCTGCTTACGATACGGTGCTCTTTTTCTGCGCGGTGTACGCCAGCGGTCTGAGCGGGCTTCAGGCGCTCACGAAAAACCGCACGGCACTTGCCGGAAAACGTGTGGCAGTCTTTGCTGTCGGCGCTTCGCCGTACGATGAGAACGCGCTGGCCGAGCTCAAGACGCGCAGCGGGCTCGCTGAGGTGCCACTCTTTTACGGCCGTGGCGCCTGGAACGAGACGCAGATGAGCTTCAAGGACCGCACACTCTGCAAACTCTTGCAGCGTTCGCTGGCCAAGCAGGATCCAGCCACCTTTGCCCCCTGGCAGCAGGCGCTCATGGAAGCGCAGGGCAAGGTCTGCGACTGGGTGGACGCAAGCTACTTCGAGCCGTTCGAACGCTGGCTTGCTGAGGATTGATCTGCGTGCGGCGTGAAATTTTTCACGGAAGGCTTGACATATAAACGTAGAAGACGTATGATAAAGCTAACAAGTGAATAGTCGATCTTCAGGGCGGAGTGAAAGTCTCCACCGGCGGTAAAGTCCGCGAGCGCGCAGCGCATGAACCGGTGTGATTCCGGTACCGACAGTATAGTCTGGATGGAAGAAGATGAACACGCGGGAAAAGTTTTTTTCGCGTGTGCTGGCTCTGGAATGTTTGGCATTCCAGAGTTTCTTTTTATAACGCAATTTTTTTCATTTGCCCTGAACGTGCAGCGTTCAGGGCATTTTTTTGTGAGGTGTTACTCATGACAGATCAGGAATATATGAAACGGGCGCTGGCGCTGGCCGAACGAGGCTGCGGCTGGACCTCGCCGAACCCGATGGTGGGCGCGGTCATCGTGCGTGACGGGCGCATCCTCGCCGAGGGCTGGCACGCGCGCTACGGCGACCTGCACGCCGAGCGGGCAGCACTGGCGAAGGCGACGGAGGATGTGCGCGGCGCGACGCTCTATGTGACGCTCGAGCCTTGCTGCCATTACGGTAAGCAGCCGCCTTGTACCGACGCGATCATCGAGCGCGGCATTGCCCGCGTGGTCGTGGGGTCGCCGGACCCGAACCCCCTCGTTGCGGGGAAGGGCGTGCAGGTCCTGCGGGAACACGGCATCGCGGTGACAGAGAACGTGCTGCGCGAAGAATGTGACGCGCTCAACGCCGTCTTTCTCCACTATATCCGCGAAAAGCAGCCCTATGTCGTGCTCAAGGCGGCGATGACCCTGGATGGCAAGATCGCCACCCACACCGGCGCCTCGCGCTGGGTGACCGGCGAAGCGGCCCGCCGCCATGGCCACACCCTGCGCCACCGCTACAGCGCCATCATGGTCGGCGTCGGCACCGTGCTGGCCGACGATCCGCTGCTCACTTGCCGCATCGAGAACGGCCGCGATCCGCTGCGCATCGTCTGCGACACGTGCCTGCGCACGTCGCTCGATGCGCAGCTGGTGCGCACTGCAAAGGACGCGCCGACGCTCATCGCCACCTGTGAGAAAAACGCCGCCCGCATCGCGCCCTATGAAGCGGCGGGCTGCCGCGTTTGGACGTTGCCAGCGCAGGACGGCCACGTCGACCTCGCGGCGCTGATGCAGCGCCTCGGCGCAGAGGGCATCGACAGCGTCCTCATCGAAGGCGGCGGCACCCTCGCCTGGGCCGCCCTCGACGCCGGGCTGGTGCAGAAGGTCTACAGCTACCTTGCGCCGAAGCTCTTTGGCGGCCGCGACGCGAAAACGCCGGTCGAAGGCGAAGGCGTTGACGTGCCGGCGGATGCCGCATTGCTGCATGTCACGCACATCCAGCGTCTGGACGAGGACATCCTCATTGAAAGCGAGGTGACGCGCCATGTTCACCGGGATCGTTGAAGAAGTCGGCCAGATCCGCCGCGTCACTCTCGGCGCCCATTCGGCCGTACTCGAGATCGCTGCGCACACGGTGCTCGAAGGCACGAAGATCGGCGACAGCATCGCTGTCAATGGCATCTGCCTGACGGTGACGGCCCTCTCGCCGCAGGGCTTTTCCGCCGATGTCATGCACGAGACGCTGGACCGCTCATCCCTCGCCGGGCTCGCCACCGGCAGCCCCGTCAACCTGGAGCGGGCCATGGCGGCGAACGGCCGCTTTGGCGGTCACATCGTCAGTGGCCACGTCGATGGCACCGGCCGCATCACGCAGATCCGCCGTGACGATAATGCCGTCTGGTTCACCGTTGCCTGCGAGACGGCGCTGTTGCGTTATATCGTCGAAAAGGGCTCAATCACCATCGATGGTACGAGCCTCACAGTAGCTGATGTCACTGACAGCGGCTTTTCCGTCAGCGCCATCCCGCACACCCTTACCGTGACTGTACTTGGTGAACGGCGCCAGGGCGACCGCGTCAATCTTGAATGTGACATCATTGGAAAATACGTTGAAAAGCTGCTCCAGCCCGCCAAAGTGGCGGCAGAGAGTGGTATCTCAAGAGAATTTCTGGCCGAACACGGCTTTTAAGGAGCGATCGATATGACAAAGTTTAACACCATTGAAGAAGCATTGGCAGACCTGCGGGCGGGCAAGCTCATCCTCGTCACCGATGACCCCGACCGCGAGAACGAAGGCGATCTCATCTGTGCTGCCGAATTTGCGACTACAGAAAATGTCAACTTTATGGCAACCCATGCCAAAGGGCTCATCTGCATGCCGATGAGTGCCGCATACATCGAAAAACTGCGTCTCCCGCAAATGGTCACTGCTAACACTGATAATCATGAAACGGC
The DNA here is from genome assembly GCA_958451915.1 of uncultured Peptococcaceae bacterium. Taxonomy (GTDB): domain Bacteria; phylum Bacillota; class Peptococcia; order Peptococcales; family Peptococcaceae; genus UMGS1590. The sequence continues at coordinate 1,560 of CAUDRX010000072.1, read as the reverse complement.
TTTCACCGTTTCCATCGACCATGTATCTACCACAACAGGCATTTCCGCCGAAGAGCGCGGGATCACCGCCCGCGCCTGCACGCTGGAAGATGCAGGACCGGAGGATTTCCGCCGGCCGGGGCATATGTTTCCTCTCCTGGCCAGGCCCAACGGTGTCCTCGAACGTAACGGTCACACTGAGGCCACCGTCGACCTCTGCCGTCTTGCCGGGCTCAAGGAGGTCGGCCTCTGCTGTGAGATCATGCGTGAAGACGGTACGATGATGCGCACCGCTGAGCTTGCCGAGCTGGCCAGAGAATGGGGGCTTTCTTTCATCACCATCAAGGACCTGCAGGACTGGCGCAAGACCCATGAAGTGTTCGTCGAACAGGCCGCCTGCGTGAAAATGCCGACGAAATACGGTGACTTCATGGCCCATGGTTTTGTCAACCGCCTCAATGGCGAGCACCATGTGGCTTTGGTCAAGGGGGATATCGCAGGTGGCGAGAACGTGCTTGTGCGTGTCCATTCCGAATGCCTCACCGGTGACACCTTTGGCTCCCTGCGCTGCGATTGCGGCCAGCAGTTTGCCGCGGCAATGACCCAGATCGAACAGGAAGGGCGCGGCATCCTCCTCTACATGCGTCAGGAAGGGCGTGGCATCGGGCTTATCAATAAACTCCGCGCTTATGAGCTGCAGGATCAGGGGATGGATACCCTGGAAGCCAACCTTGCACTCGGTTTTGCCGCCGATGCACGTGAGTATTACATCGGGGCGCAGATCCTGCGTGCCCTCGGCGTCAGGAGCATGCGCCTCCTCACCAACAATCCGGACAAAGTCTATCAGTTGGAAGCCTTTGGCCTGGAGATCCTCGAACGCGTGCCGATCCAAATGCCGGCCAATGACTACGACCGCTTCTATCTTGAGACCAAGCAGAAGCGTATGGGACATCTCTTACAATATAAATGACCACAGAAAGGAACGATCATCATGCATACTTTTGAAGGAAAACTCGTCGCTCAGAACATCCGCATCGGCATCGTCGCCGCCCGTTTTAATGAATTCATCGTCAGCAAACTTGTCAGCGGTGCCATGGACGCCTTGCTACGTCACGACGTTCGCGAAGAAGACATCGACCTCGCCTGGGTGCCAGGCGCCTTCGAACTTCCGCTCATCGCCAAAAAAATGGCAGAAAGCGGCAAATACGATGCCGTCATCTGCCTCGGCGCTGTGATCCGAGGTGCCACGAGTCATTACGACCTCGTCTGCAATGAAGCGGCAAAAGGCATCGCGCATGTCTCTCTGGACAGCGGCGTGCCCGTCCTCTTCGGCGTCGTCACCACCGAGAACATCGAGCAGGCTATTGAGCGCGCTGGCAGCAAAGCAGGAAACAAAGGTTACGATGCAGCCCTCTCTGCCCTCGAGATGGTGAACCTCGTGCGTGCCATTGAAGCGTGAGCATGGCGCAATAAAAGACAGCCGCCGCATCGGAGCACTTTTGCTCCGATGCGGTGGCTGTCTGTATTAGTGGAAGATGATCTCGCCCATGTCTGCATTGATCGTGAGGCTGCCGGTTGGTG
>CAUDRX010000071.1 GCA_958451915.1 uncultured Peptococcaceae bacterium | reverse complement strand
GCGCGGCGTGCCTGGCGACGCCATCCTCAAAATTACCGGCAAAGCAGGCGGCGGCGACAAGAAGAAAATCGCCGAAGCCATCCGCCGCTTCAAAAACGAACCCCAGCCAAGCATCGTCGTCACCGTCGACCTGCTCACCACCGGCATCGACGTGCCGAAAATCACCACCCTTGTTTTCCTGCGCCGCGTCAAATCACGTATCCTCTTTGAGCAGATGCTCGGCCGCGCCACCCGCCTCTGCCCGGCGATCCAAAAGACCCACTTCGAAATCTGCGACGCCGTCGGTGTCTACGAAGCCATGGAAAAGGTCAGCACCATGAAGCCTGTCGCCGCGAATGTCAAGACCGGCTTCGACGAACTCCTGAACGGCCTCGAGATCATGGAAGACGACCGCAAGCTGCAAAACCAGATCGAACAGATCGTCGCCAAGTTCCAGCGCCTGAAACCGCGCATCGACGGCGACCTTCTCGACCACTTCAAGAGCATGGCAGACGGCCAATCGCCCGACGCATGGATTAGCGCCATCGAACACGCGCCCCTTGTGGAAGCCAAAGCCCAGCTCCTCGCCGCGCGCCAGTTGCTCACCTTCATCGAAGACAACGCCAAACCAGCGCCGGTGCCGCTCATTGTCGGCCCTGGCGCTGGTACTGACACCGTCATTGACCACCACCGCGGCTATACCACCGGCAGCCGTCCCGAAGACTACCTCGAGGAATTCACCCGCTACGTGCAGAACAACCGCAACGAGATCATGGCCCTTAATATCATCTGCACCCGGCCAAAGGACCTCACCAGCGAGAGCCTCAAAAACCTCGAGCTCACCCTCGCCCGCGAAGGCTTCACCGAAAAGCAGCTCAACACCGCCGTTTCCCAGATGACCAACCAGCAGGTGGCCGCCGACATCATCAGCCTCATCCGCCGCATGGCCCTCGGCTCATCCCTCGTCAGCCACGAGACACGCATCCGCCGCGCCGTCCAGCGCCTGAAGGACAACCACGATTTTTCCCTCAAGGAACTCGGCTGGCTCAACAACATCGAAAAATTCCTGCTCAATGAAACCGTCATCAACATGAACACCTTCAACGAAGCCCCGCAGTTCAAAACGCGCGGCGGCCTGAAGAAGATCAACAAAGATTTCAACAACCAATTAGAAAGCATCGTACAGGAGCTCAACGACTACCTCTACGATGATGGAGGACACACCGCATGAATACCCAGGAAATCGTCGCCAAACTTTGGAACCTTTGCAACGTGCTGCGCGACGACGGCATCACCTATCACCAATACGTCACCGAGCTTACCTATATCCTTTTCCTCAAAATGGCCAAGGAAACCGGTGCCGAAGAACAGATCCCAGCGGCATACCGCTGGGATGTTCTCATGTCCAAAAGCGGCATCGAGCTCAAGCACTACTACGCCGACCTGCTCGATGCCCTTGGCGAAAACGGTCAGGGCCGCGTGAAGGAGATCTACCAGGGTGCCGCCACCAACATCGACGAGCCGAAGAACCTTGAGAAAATCATCAAGACCATCGACGGCCTCGACTGGTTCTCTGCCCGCGAAGAAGGCCTCGGCAACCTCTACGAAGGCCTTCTTGAGAAAAACGCCAACGAGAAGAAATCCGGCGCCGGTCAATACTTCACCCCGCGCGTGCTCATTGACGTCATGACCCGCCTCGCCAAGCCCCAGCCCGGCGAGCGCTGCAATGACCCTGCCTGCGGCACCTTTGGCTTTATGATCGCTGCCCATCAGTACGTCTATGACCACACCGACGGCTTTTGGGACCTCGACGCCGACACCGCCGAGTTTGAGCAGAAAGAGGCCTTCACTGGCTGCGAGCTCGTCCACGACACCCATCGCCTCGCCCTCATGAACGCCATGCTCCACGATATCGACGGAGAGATTCTTCTCGGCGACACCCTCTCCAACTTCGGCAAGCAGATGCACGACTACGACCTCGTCCTCACCAATCCGCCTTTCGGCACCAAGAAAGGCGGCGAGCGCGCCACCCGCGACGACTTCACCTTCCCGACCAGCAACAAACAGCTCAACTTCCTCCAGCACATCTACCGCAGCCTCAAGCGCGACGGCAAGGCCCGCGCCGCTGTCGTCCTGCCAGACAACGTCCTCTTCGCCGATGGCGACGGTGAGAAGATCCGCTGCGACCTCATGGACAAGTGCAATCTTCACACCATCCTGCGCCTGCCGACCGGCATTTTCTACGCCCAGGGCGTCAAGACCAATGTGCTCTTTTTCACCCGCGGCACCAGCGACACCGGCAACACCCAGGAAGTCTGGTTCTACGACCTCCGCACCAACATGCCAAGCTTCGGCAAGACCAACCCGCTGAAGCGCGAACACTTTGCCGACTTCGAAGCCGCCTACGAAGCGGCTGACCGCCATGCCGTGATCGATGAACGCTGGTCCGTCTTCACCCGCGAAGAGATCGCTGCCAAAGGCAACTCCCTCGACCTCGGCCTCATCAAGGACGACAGCATCATCGACTACGACGACCTCCCAGACCCTGCCGAGAGCGCTGCACAGGCTGCCCAGGCCCTCGAAGAAGCCGCCGCCCTCCTCCGCGAAGTCGCCGCCGAACTCCGCGCCCTGGAGGTGAGCGACTGATGGCTAAGAAACAAAAGAAGGCACTTACCCCCGAAGAACGCCTCGCCGCCGCCCGCGTGCCCAAGGAAGAATGGCCGTATGAACTGCCTGAGGGGTGGGAGTGGGTGACAGGTCATGCGATCTTTGAACCAATGGAATCTCAAAAGCCTGAAGGTGAAGTATTCCGATATATAGATATCGATTCGATTGACAATAGAAATCAAAGAGTTGTTGAGCCTAAATTTTTAAGAGTAGATGAAGCTCCAAGTCGTGCGCGTAGAAAAGTGCATTCAGGAGATACAGTTTTTTCTATGGTAAGACCATATCTGAAAAATATTGCTTACATAGACGAAACTCTTAATGATTGTATTGCATCGACAGGGTTTTTTGTATGTAAGCCTTCTGGGTTTGTGAATTCCAAGTTCTTATATTGGATGATGGTGAGCCCATATGTTGTTGATGGGCTAAACCGGTATATGAAAGGTGATAATTCACCTTCTATTAGAAAGGACGATGTTGAGAATTATAAATATCCGCTTCCACCGATAGAAACCCAGCAGCGCATCGTCAACCACATCGAAAGCCTTTTCGCCAAACTCGATCAGGCCAAAGAAAAAGCCCAGCAAGCCCTCGCTACCTCCGAAACCCGCAAAGCCGCTATCCTCCATCAAGCCTTCACCGGCCAACTCACTGCCCAGTGGCGCCAGGAACACGGTGTGAGCATGGAGAGCTGGGAAGAGAAAACTGTGGGAGAGTATTACGATTCTCAATATGGCTATACTGAAAGTGCCAGCGAAGAGAATGTAGGGCCAAAGTTTTTGCGTATTACTGATATTCAAGATGGTAGTGTTGATTGGAAGAAAGTTCCTTACTGTAAGATTGCTGATGAAGACTTTGTACGTTACGCAGTAAAACCAGGAGATATTGTAGTAGCGAGAACAGGGGCGACAACAGGCAAAAGCTATTTGATCCAGGATCAGGTTAACGCAGTATTTGCCTCGTATTTAATTCGTTTAACAGTGAAACAACCAGGACTCTCTGCTGAATATTTGCATCTTTTCATGCAATCTCAAAGTTATTGGAATCAAATAACTGATTTTAGCGCTGGGATCGCGCAGCCAGGTGTAAATGCAAAAAAGCTAAAGAGAATAACTATTACAATTCCATCCATAAAAGAGCAAGTCATCATAGTCCAAAAATGTGAGAGACTTTTGTTGAAAGAAAAAATGATTAATAAAGCTATTAGAGATACATTAGATGCAATAGAAATAGCTCGAAAATTAATCTTGGATTTGAGCTTTAAAGGGAAATTGTAACTATGATTGGGGGCTAGAGAGATGTTTGAGCAAGTTGAAGTGAGTGACATCTTTGGAGTAGGAAAAATAACAGAAAAATTTCTTGATGTCATTTCAAAAGGTGTTGGAAAAATATATGAGCCTATTCATATAAAACGAATGGCTAAAGCAAGAAGTGAAGAGCTAAATATTATCCATAATTCTTTGCCTGAAGAACAAAAAGGCCTCTTGACGAATTTTCATTATCAAAATGGTAGTACAGAGTTAACTTACGAAAGTAAGCAAACTTTACAACAACGTATGAACGAGAGATTGTTGTATCAAGAAATGAAACGCCAGAATAATATTGATAATATAGTGATAAACGCGTATAACGAGATGTCTTGTTTTGATTCTGTGAGTGGCAAAGCGTTGGATGAGAATTGGATTACTGCTTTTTTTGATCTATCAGCAAATATAAGTGAGTCTCAAATGCAACTAATATGGGGAAAGATATTAGCTGGAGAAATTAAAGAACCTGGATCGTTTTCTATAAGAACATTAGATTTACTACGAAAAATGTCTTCTGATGAAGCAAATCTATTTGCTAAAATATCACCTTTTATATTACGATGTAAAGGCGATTCAACGGGTAATCTTATCGATTATTTTCTGATGGATGGATTAAATGGACAACTGTTGAAAAAATATGGAATTGATTTTCCAAAAATATTGTTGCTAAACGAAGCGGGATTGATTATTGATAATACATGGATTAGTTTTGCGATTGAAATTGAGCCAGCTCAAACGGAGTATATCTCTGGAATTACTGGAAAAATAGCAGTGAAAAACTTAGGGACTGAAACCTATAAATTGTCTCATTCGGCATTTTTACTAACAGAGGCTGGCAAGGAGTTATGGAAAATATCCAGTATGGCATCTGATAATAAAGAACGTAGTAAAGAATATATGAAAGAGTGTTTAGAAGAGCTAAATGAGCGTGTTGCAAATTCTTATAGTAAAAATGATATGAAAGAGCAATTAATAATTGAGTTTTTAGCCAAGGAACGTCAATAGAGATAATAAAAAGATGTCTGACCATTTTGTATCGAAGGGTACTATGACATGTTCTGCACGCTTAAGGCTGAGATCGAGAAAAACTGGTTGGATCAGTAAGGGAAAGTGATCATATCAGAAAGAACATGGGAGGTTTTCACAATGAAGAAACGTTTCACAAAAATACTCGCTGCGGCGCTGGTGACGGTGCTTGCGGTGACGTCGGCAGCGCCGGCGATGGCGGCAGAAGATACGCGGGCGTTGGATGGAGCGTACGAGGCGTATGCGGATTTCCTGACGATGTACAAAACGGCGCAGGACAATCATTTCTATGCGTATGATCTGGATAATCCTGCATTACAGAACATCAATCAGCGGCTTCCGCTGAGTCCGGATCTGAAACTTTCGTACACGCTGATAGACTTGGCGAATGATGGCACGCCGGAGCTCTTTATCGCAGATCAGAGTGATCTCTATGAATCGGGCTATAACATTCGCGACAGCTATGGCTACAACAATGGAACGAGTGGCCGGATCTTTGATGATATGATGATGGGCGAGCGAACCTCGTATGCGATCATGAATGGTGGCATCATTCGCTGCCGTGTACATGGTTCTGCGAAAAGTTACGGCTATTATTTTTATCAGGTTGGACAGAACAGTAGAACGCCGAACCTGGTCCGCTATCTGGAATACGATGGCTGGTATGGCGATCAGTTCATTGCTGGGTACAACAGCAATGTGACGCAGACGCGGGTGACAGAAGCGCAGTTTCAGTCTATCCTGAACAGCTATACCTTCAAGACGGACCTCACTTGGTATCCGATCGGCGACCTCTCTGGCCTGCGCGCGGCCTTGCAGGAAGATGCGATCCCGGTGATCCTGAATGGGGTGGAACTGGACTGTGACCAGCCGCCGGTGATCGTGGATGGCCGCACGCTGGTACCTTTGCGCGCGATCTTTGAAGGCTTGGGTGCGTCGGTCGATTGGGACGGCGCGACACGTACGGTGACGAGCACGCTGGATGGTACGACGGTGGTGATGACGGTGGACAGCGCCGTCATGTACAAGAATGGCCAGGCGGTGACGCTGGATGTGCCAGCGAAGATCGTGAACGGCCGCACCATGGTGCCGGTGCGCGCAGTCGGGGAAGCCTTCGGCGCGGATGTGCGCTGGGATGGCGCGACGCGCACCGTGTATGTGACGCAGTGAGCGATAGGATCTGAATATAATAAAAATGGAATGGATTCCGATCTCTCGCGAAAATGCGAGAAAAATGGAATCCATTCCATTTTTTGTTGCGGCTTTGATGGTGACAGGCTATACTGGAGATAGAAGGAGGGTGCTTTATGGAACGTTTGGACCGTGACGACTATCTGGCTTGGCTGCTCAAGTGGAAGGATCAGCAGATCATCAAGGTGATCACAGGAGTGCGCCGTTGTGGTAAGTCGACGCTGTTTGCGATCTATCAGGATCATCTGCTGGCGCATGGTGTGGGCCGTGACCAGATCATTGCGATCAATTTCGAAGACTTGGATTTTGAGGCGCTGACAGACTATCGGGCGCTTTACCAATATGTCAAAGAGCGGCTCCTGCCGGACAAGATGAACTATATTTTTCTGGATGAGATCCAGCATGTGAAGGATTATGAAAAAGCGGTGGACAGTCTGTTTCTGCGGGAAAACTGCGACCTTTATCTGACGGGGTCGAATGGCTATCTGCTTTCTGGCGAACTGGCGACACTCCTGACGGGGCGCTATGTGGAACTCTCGATGATGCCGCTGTCGTTCAAGGAGTTTGCCTGCGGGCTGGATGATCCGGCTCTGCCGTTGGCGGAAGCATTCAGCCGCTATATCACGCGCGGGTCGTTTCCCTATGTGCTGCGGTACGATTATGGCGTGGAAGAGGCAAAGGAGTATATGCGCGGCATCTACAACACGATCCTACTCAACGACATTGTGAAGCGGTTGCGTGTGGCGGATGTGAACATGTTGGAGGCGATCACGCGCTTTATGATGCACAACATTGGCAATCGCACGTCGCCTGCGACGATCGCCGGCACGATGACGTCGCAGCACATGAAGATCGATCCGAAGACGGTGGACCGCTACATCCGTGGTCTGACGGATAGCCTGCTCTTTTACGAGGCACGCCGCTATAACATCAAAGGAAAGAAGCTCCTGACGTCGATGAACAAGTACTATGTGTGTGATGTGGCGATGCGTGATCTCTTGGTGCGCACACAGGACAGCGACATTGGTCACATTTTGGAGAATGTGGTGTATCTGGAGCTGAAGCGCCGCTATCCGGAGGTGTATGTGGGCCAGATTGGCACAGAGGGTGAGGTGGATTTTGTCGCCTTTGAGGACGGCGAGCCGCTGTATTATCAGGTTTCCCAGACAACATTGGATGAAAAGGTATTGGCGTGGGAGCTGGCACCGCTGCGGCAGATCAAGGACAACCATCCGAAATTCTTGCTGACGTTGGATGAGGTGTTTGGCGAGATGAATTACGAGGGCATCCAAAAGAAGAATGTGTTGAAGTGGTTGGTAGAATAGCAAGGACAAGGTTTTTGAGAATAAAAATGGAATGGATCCCATCTCGCGCAAAAATGCGAGAAAGGAAGCCATTCCTTTTTTACGTTCACGCCAGCTTGAATTGCCAGGGGATCTCGTTGCGCTGGCAGAAGCTGGTGAAGCAGGTGATGGTGTCGGTGCTGTCGAAAAGCTGGGCGAGGAGGGTTGGCAGGGGATCATCGAGGCCGTATTCGATGCGCAGACGGGCGAAGAAGCGGTGTGTGCTGTCTTCGTCGAGGCTGTAGGTGAAGAGGACGGCGTCTGGCAGGGCGCGGCTGCGGCAAAGGAGGGTGAGGGTGCCGGCGTGGATGTGGAGCTCGATGGTGTGCTGAGCGCTCTCGCTGAGGAGGTAGGCGGCATCGGCGAGGTCTTTGTCGTGGGCGTGCCAGAATGGGACGTTCCACTGCTCCTCGAGTTTTTCGGCGTCTTTGCGGGTGATGCGTTCAGCGCCCTGAGGAAGGGTGTTGTTGATGTCTGTCCACTGCGGATCGCCTTTGACGAGGCGATAGGCGCTGCCGTCGCGGCAGATCTGGTAGAGGGCGGGCGCATCGGCGTCGAGGTAAAACTGGACGAAAAGGTCTTTGAAGAGACCGACCATTTCCCAGTAGGCGGGGCCGCAGTCGGGGTCGGTCTGCATGTCCCAGAAAGCGTCCTGGACTGTGCTGTAGTACCAGGATTGCTGGGCGGGGCCGGCGTTGAAGCGGTCCCAGAGAGCTTCGCCGATCAGGGCGTAGTCGGCGGCCATGCTGCGCAGGTTGGAGACCTTGTCAGCGAGCACGAGCATCAGCTGGCGGCGGTTGGCGTGGGCGAGGGCGTCGATGGTGTGCTGCTTGCGCGCGCGCCAGGAAAGGCGCTTGTCTTCGCTGTGGCTGGTGACGAGACGGGTGATGTCTTCGCCGAAGTGTTCGAACAGATCTGCTTCAGTGGCGTTGGTATCTTCGAGCACATCATGCAGCACACCGGCGGCAAGGAGCGCCGGATCGGCATGCATGCGGTGCAGGATCAGCATGGTCTCAAGGGGATGCAGGATGTAAGGGCGATCGGTGCCCTTGCGGACCTGACCGGCGTGGTGTTGGGTGGCGTAGGTGATGGCGCGCTCGAGCAGCTGCGCTTTTGGTGCAGCTGCAGCTTCGGCCCAGTTCAGACAGATCTCCAGCGCCTGTTCGCGTGAGAGCGGCAGCAGGCGGGTGAACACTGTCGGCGCATGAAAGCGCGCTTCCAGCGCTTCGTCATAGTGCCAGTCTGGGTCCCCTTTATGGAAACTGTAGACCCGGCTTTGTGGGTCCACCAGGCAGAGTGTGTCGTTATCTAGCAGAAAAATGGCCTTCGCAGCCATGAGCGTTTGTGTGAGAGATGATCGGTCCATAAAAGAATCCTCCTGGTTGGTTGATCGCTGCCTCTATTGTAGCAGGAAATGGCGGATAGGTGCCAGAGGGGAGGGTGGATTTTGTGACTTGCTGTGATTGGCTGGAGCGTGTACACTAAAGGAAAGGAACAAAAAGGGAAAGGGGCGGAAGATCATGCGTGTTTGTCCATCCTGTAAGTTTGAAAACACAGATGATGCCGTGTTCTGTGAAGAATGCGGGAAAAGATTGGATGATGCGTCTGCACGATCAGATCGTGTCACATGTTCTGCCTGTGGTACAACGAACAAAAACAGTGCGAGGTTCTGCATCAACTGCGGGGCGGCGCTGGATGTCCTGCCGGTAGCAGAAGACGTCGCTGCAGCTGCCGGTCAGAAGACGGCTGCGCCGAAACGGCAGCGGTCGAAGCTGGAGAAGATCATCATCGCAGAGATCCTCGGGATCGCTGTGGTGGCGGCGTTGTTCTTCGGTCTTGGTCATATGAAGTATGGGGCAGAGAGTATTGCTGAAAAATACCTCGCGGCGTATTCTGCCCATGACTGGCATACGATGTACACGCTGCTCGATCTGCCTGAGGGCAGTTTTATGAGTGAGTCGCAGTTCGCAGAACTGATGGAGAAAGAGGATGCACCGTCCTTGTCAAATTATACGATCCAGCCGAAGCCCGGTGCAGACACCAGTGTCACGCAGGAGTTTGAGATAGAATATGCGGCTTCCGGGGAAGAGGTATCCACCATGGACCTGACGCTGGTATGCGATGGGGATAAAGAACTGATCTTCTTTGACAGATGGCGGGTGTCATCATCCGCTGTGCTGGCCCGGGATTATCCGATCTGGGTGCCTTCTGGTGCACAGGTCATCGTCGATGGTGTTGAATTGACAGCGCCATCCGATTTGCAGTCCGGTATGACGTGCTACACGGTCTCTGTCTTTAAAGGCATTCATGACCTGTGCGTCGCCATGCCATGGAGCGAGGTCTATCAGGCGCAGATCGATACCCGGGCGACGACATCTGCGACCGTTGATATCTCAGACATCGATCTGACCGCCGATGGTGCGCAGGCATTGAAAGCCAGGGCACAGCAGGATCTGCAAAAATGGTTCACGGCCGGGATGAACGGCGCAGACTATTCGCAAGTGAAAGATCTCTTCACAAAAGAGGCTGGCGGCGAATATAAAGCGACGTATGACAAGCTGGTGGTTGCCCTTGTAGAAGAGCCGGGCGGCGAGTACGGTGAAGACTACGTCGTCAACGGCCTGAACTTTTTCGATCTGCGTTTTGATCTGGGGACAGACAGCGGCGATGGTGCGCGCACTGTCAAAGTCACATATGAATACACAACGGATTACTCGTATAAAGGCGAGCGAAATACCACCAGCAAGTCGACAGATGCGGTGCTGGATGTCTCCTATGTTTGTGAAGATGGCACGTGGAAGATCCAGGATCTTCTGATCACGTGACGTACAGCAGAAGAAAGCGGGTGTTGAGTGATGAGTGACAACAAGCCAGAAAAAGGCAGCGCCAAAGAACGGTTTGTCAGTATCATACTGGGGGTGCTCCTTGCAGGTGCCATCGCGGGGTTGGCCTTTATGGTCATACAGCCGGTCGGGGATACGGATATCGATACCGCCGAAGACGCTGCGAAAGTAACATTGGAAGCTGCGGGGCCAACAGACGAGGAGATGGAACTTCAGACATCGTTTTATGTAGGTGGCTGAGCAGCCGCGGTAAAACAAAAAGCCAGAGTATTGGATACTCTGGCTTTTTTGGTGTGATGCGTGTTGTGCACGCTGCGTGCCGTGGTGCCCTTGACTGGATGGGGAGAGAAAGAGTACAATTTTTTCAGACAGGGGCCGTGGGCGCCTGATCATTTTTAACATGAAAGGAATGTTCGTATGAAAAAGAAATTACTGGCATTGCTCTGTATCTTGTCGCTTTCGCTTGTGTCACTGGTGGGCTGCGGCGCGTCGACTGACACTGCTTCGGACAGTGCTGCTGCAGAATCAGCGAGTGCTGGTTCAGAATCTGCAGAACCTGTCGATGTCAATGTGATGGCGCTGAAAGGGCCGACAGCGATGGGTA
>CAUDRX010000070.1 GCA_958451915.1 uncultured Peptococcaceae bacterium | reverse complement strand
ACACGATCAAAAAAAGATTTTATCGTTCCAATCTGTTTTTTTGCTAAAAAACGCTTCATAACGCAAAAACCGATCTTTTTCGATCTTTGCGTTATGAAGCGTTCTTATTACACTACAAAGCGATCTGCCAGGCCTGCTTCTTTGATCATTCTGTGCATCAAAAAAACATCGCATCATACAGTTCCGACGCTGATCATCATCTTGAAAACTGCATGATGCGACGCTTGCCATCTCACACTTGATCGGTCATGCCTGCATCACTTTCTTCTTGCGGTCCGCTTGCCAGATCAAGTTCGTCCTCATCGGTCGTACTGTCTTCGTAAGGCAGTACAACAGAAACTTTGGTGCCGACGCCGCGGATACTGTCGATATAAAATGTACCGCTGTGCAGCGCCACGATCTCGTTGGCAATAGACAGACCGAGCCCAGTCCCGCTCTGTTTGCTGGAGCCTTTGTAGAATTTTTCTTTGACACGCATGAGCTCTTCACTGGACATCCCTGGTCCGTTATCTTCTATGGTGATGACGACCTGATCATCGAGCATATGTGACTGGATGATGACTTCCGGATGAGACCGGCCTTTTACAAATTTGAAGGCATTATCCAGAATGTTGACAAACACCTGGCTCAAACGGTTCTCGTCAGCCAGCACCATCACATCAGTATTGCCGAGATGCAGCCGCAGGGTCACCTCGTCCTGATTGGCACGCGGCAGGAACTGATTATACAGACTCTCCAAAAAGCCATCCATCCAGACTGGCTGAAGATCCACTTCAAGCCGATGTGACTGGAGCTTGGAAAAATCCAGTAAGTCATTAACAAGACGGATCATGCGTTTGGTCTCGCGGGAGATGATCTCCATCCCCATGCGCGTGGTCTCAACATCTTCCGGCGAATCCTCGATGGTTTCTGCCCAACCGTTGATCGAAGTGAGCGGGGTGCGCAGTTCATGAGAAATGCTGGAGATAAAATCATTCTTTGTTTTGTACGAGAGGGCGATCTCATCAGTCATGCGATTGATGGCTTTGGCAAGCTGACCGATCTCATCATTGTGATAGACCTCGGCCTTGACGGCAAGATTGCCCTTGGTGATCTCCCGCGTCACGCTGGTCAGATGACGGATCGGCTTCAGGATGAGCCCGCTCATCACGAAGCCAATGATGGTCGCAACGATGAGGATCACCAAACCTATGGTGAAGACCACCAAAAGGTTTGATCTCAGCATATCATAGACCATTGACATGCTGGAAACATAGCGCAGCACCCCGACGACCTTATCACCATCGCAGATCGGCACAGAGACCGACATGATCGATTCTCTGGTATCGATCTTGCCGCGCCATGGTGTGACTTCACCATCACATGCGGCCTGGTAATCATCGGTCAGCTGAGTGCCGCCTTCAGTATCACCGATGTTGTTGATCAGGAAATTGCCGTTAAGATCATACACCTCAATAAGGGCAGATTCTTGGCTGTCCATGTTATCAAAGATGAATTCCTGTTTGTCTTTGATGCTGCCTGCTGGGGCATAGCGGTTGATCATGGACGCGCTGGTCTCAGCATTGGAGACCAGCGACTGTTCAACGCCGTTGATATAATACTGATAGATGGCGAAGAAGAACAGTCCTTCCATGATGATGAGGGTGATCAGGCTTATGAGAACATAGCTGAGGGTCAGCTTACGACTAAGACCTGACGCCACAATCAATCACCACCCCACCAACGATAACCATAGCCCCATACTTTCTCAATATACTTTGGCTTGGATGGGTCTTCCTCGATCTTCTGACGGATGCGTCGGATGTTGACGTCGACGATCTTGAAATCGCCGACATAGTTATATCCCCAGACATTATTGAGGATCTCATCACGATGGACAGCTTTGTTGGCGTTTTCCATGAAATATTTTACGAGCGAGAATTCGATCGGCGTAAGCTCGATCTCTTTGCCATTCTTAAGGAAGCGGCGCTCGTCGATGTTCATCGTAAAGATGCCTGTGGTGAGCTCCTTGGCGTCTTCATTGGCCTCATCAACCTGGATAGAGAGACGGCGCAGGAGCGCGTTGATACGTGCGAGGAGTTCTTTCGGACTGAAAGGCTTGACGATATAATCGTCCGCCCCGGCTTCCAGACCCTCGATCTTGTTTTCTTCCTGGCCCTTTGCGGTAAGGATGATCACTCCCAGCTGCGGAAAAGCTTCGCGTGCCCTGGCGCAGACTTCAAAGCCATTGATGCCTGGCAGCATCACATCGAGCAGAACAATATCGACGGTGTCATCCAGTTTTTCCAGGGCCTCTTCACCACTGCCCGCTTCGATGACATCAAAATTATTACGTTTAAGGTTGACTTTGATAAAGCCACGGATGGCTTCTTCGTCTTCAACTACCAAAATTTTATTTGCCATATCATTGGCCTCCTTCGATCTGGAAAAGCTGCTTTAATGTCTCGGCATCAATTTTCTCACCAGCAAACTTTTCTGTATTGCAGCGTGCATAATATGCCCGCTGTGAACTTGGGGATGTCCCCAATGCGATCATCTTATCTGCGTTCTCTATGGCTTCTGTGTTCGTCTGGGCATAGATGATCACGGCAGGCTCCCTGTTATCACCGTCATAAAGGCGGAGCTGGCTGCTGCCCTTCTCCGTGATGAACTGATAGCGCACAGTGTCCAGACAGTAAGCTGGCAGGACGAACGTATAGCCGTCGGTATTGTTTTCGATCACGCCATAAACATTCTGAAGGCCATTCTCTCCATCCCAGGTCTTCCAGAGCTGGAGATAGTCCCCTTCATCCCGTCGCGAAGCCTCCGTCGGTTCGACGACCGAGCGTACATCCAGGACGCCGTCTCCGATGATATCCTCGATGAGCGGATTGTTCGATGTGGTGCTGTTGATACGATACGCACGCGCAGTCATCTGCTCGTCGAAACCATCGCCATCCGGCAGGAGCAATTCAACGTTCAGGTCGCTGTAATTGCTGCTGCGCACAAAATAGAGCCCTTTCCGGCTGCTGCTTACATTGCCGAAAGCCATTTCGATGCAGTTGCCATCAAAAGCTTTCTCATATACACACGCCAGATCACTGCCTTTGTACATATAGAGCGTCGACTTTGGCGTAGTGTCGTCATAATCGTTCAATGCTGCCAGGATGGTGTTCGTGCCATCACCGTTCAGATCGACGATCTCCAGGAAGGTATAGTCAAGCTGTTCCAACTCATGAAAACCTGTCTGGTCGAGCTGGTAGATCGACAGCACATTATTACCGCTGACATTGAATCCAATGCACGCCTCCTGCTCACCATCATTGTTCACATCGATCAGCTTGAAATAGTCGATGGCATTGCCATACTGACGGATCTGATCAACTTCCTGCCAACTCCCGTCACTGGTCTTTTGGATCAATAGTGCGCCGACCTCATGGCCATTGTCATTGGACCAAAAGACAAGCTTGCGCGCCGGGGTGTCGCCATCGGCTTCGAGGTTGACAGACGCTGCCGGCATCTCCATCTCCCCAGGCACCTGCAGATGCTGGCCACTGGAGAGGAAGGAGTTGACCAATGTGCGTTCCGTGTACTCTTCCTGGTCACTCGCCGGAGGCAAGATCAGAGCGGACGGTTCTTCGAAGATCATAGAGCAGCCGCTCAACGTCGATACCGCAGCAAGCAATGTCACGGTCAAAACTGTTTTTCTCATATTGCCTCCTTTTCATTACCAATCTATTATATCATATCTCAGAAATCGCTTTTGGAAAAGTCCTACGATAAAATTATCACCAAATAACGACAATATCTCCACAATTGGCAATGAAAAAGCCCTTCTCCAGGAAGGGCACTGACAGGGTTCGATCGCTCACAGCCAGCGGCAGCAGCGCTTTTCAACAAAATAGATACATTCATACAATAATACGCCCAGGAGCGCCATGGCAATGATGCCGGCAAACATGTCCGGGTATTCGCGACGATCCATGCCATCAAGGATAAGATATCCCAGACCGTCAAAGGATGCAAAGGTCTCTGCAAAGAAAAGCACGGCAACCGAAGTCCCGACGGAGATGCGCAGACTCGTCAGCACCGCCGGCAGGCAGGCTGGCATGAGCAGGTGCCGGAACACATCCCAGGTACGTGTGCTCATTGTGTGCATCGAATCAACGCTTTCCTGCGGTAACTGATGGCTGGCGTCACAGACCACAACGAAGATCTGAAAGAAGATGATCAAAGTGATCAGCACGATCTTTGGCAGGTTCCCCAGACCAAAAAGCACCACCAGGATCGGCAGGAAGACGACCTTCGGCAGTGGATAGAGGATCGCCACCAGCGGCGTTGCGACATGATAGAGCTGTGGAGAACGTCCGCAAGCCATGCCCAGCGGCACCGCCAAGACCACGCCCAGCGCGGTGCTCACGAGCACACGCCCGGCGCTGATGGCAAACTGCGGCCACATTTCCCCCTCTGCGCAGAGCGCCGCAAAGGCACGGAACGACACGAACGGCGTCGGCAGGAACGCCTTATCCAGCACCAGACTGGCGGCTTCCCAAATGAGCAGGAGCACAGCTGTGGCAATGACGATCGAGACACTCTTCTTCATGAACGCTCCCCCTCCAATAGCTTCTTTACTCTGGCGCACTGCGCCACAAAACGTGCGTCGTACCGGTCCTTCGGCGTTTCCTGATTGTCCAGCACGACAAGGCCATCGGCGCCATAGACCAGCAGATGGTCACAGACATAGACGGCTTCTTCGATGCTGTGTGTCACCAGGACCAGCGTCACCCCGCTTTCGATGGACAACCGCAGCACCTCTTCCTGCAAGGTCTCGCGGGTCAGCGCATCGAGAGCTGAGAAAGGTTCGTCCATGAGCAGCACTGCCGGCTCGTTGATGAGTGCACGGCCGATGGCCACACGCTGGCACTGCCCGCCGGAGAGCTGAGACGGAAATTGGTCTTCCAGCCCTGCAAGGCCCAATCGCTCTACTTCTCTGGCCACCCGTTCCGCAACCTCTGTCTTTGGCACCTTCTCCAGCTGGAGCGGGAGAGCCAGGTTGCTGCGCACAGTCTTCCAGCGGAAAAGGCCGTAATTCTGCTGAATAAAGCTGACCTTTTTCATCGGTGCTTCTGCCAGCATCCCATTACAGTACACATGCCCGCTCGTCGGCTTTTTCAGCCCCGCCAATAAATAGAGCAACGTCGTCTTGCCACAGCCTGAAAGGCCGACGAGCGCCCAGCGTTCGCGGGCGCTCACCTGCCAGTTGAACTGTGTCAAGATCTCCACGTTGCTCTGTGGGTACACATAGGTGACATCTTCCAGACGATAGATCAATTTTCAGCCTCTTCTTCCGAATAAGTCGTATCAACGAGGTCATAGTAGCTGTAGACCTTGTCCAAAAGCTGGTTCTCTACAAGCCAGGCTTCCAGTCGGGCCACTTCCTGTTCGCTCGGTACGGTGCCAGGGCTGTAGGTCGGCATCGGATAGGTATCGCGCAGCTCTTCCGGAACGTTGGCTTTCTCCATGAGCAGATCACGATATTTGTCCGGATTTTCGTTGATATCCGTCATTGCCGCAAAGAGCACGTCCATGAAACCATCCAGCGCCGGTTTATGATTGGTCAGAAAATCATCCGTTGCCAGATAAACGGACTGGGAAAAGTTCTCCTCGAGCGTCGTATCATCGATGACACTGACTGCTCCCTTGGAAAGGGCGAAGGTCGCCAGCGGATCCGGCAAAATCGCCGCATCGATGTCATTGCCGGAGAGCAAAGTCTCTACACGCAGCATAAGGTCTGGCATGTTCACAAGCTCGATGCTCTCGGCGTCCAGTTTGTAATAGCTCTCGTACTGGTCCATAAGGTATTCCATCATGGTGTTGGTCGAGATCGCCACACGCTTGCCCTCCAGGTCAGCTGGTTCAGTGATGCCGCTGTCTGGTGCTGCTGCAACAACGAAGCGGCCCTCTGTCTGATCGGCCCCGAAAGCCAGGCTGACCACCTTGGTGTCAGTATCGGCTTTTTTCATAAGACTCTGCACAACCATGTCATTCATCACAACATCCAGCTCTCCGGCTTCAACAGCCTTCGACTGATCAGCACTGGATGCGAACGGATATATCTCAACGTTCAGCCCGGCATCTTCAAACATGCCTTCCTGTTCTGCGGCAAACACCGGCAGACTGTCGGCGATATTGAGCACACCGACACGGATGACATCGCTTTGTTCTTTACCTTCTGCCGGCGCCGAGGCTGGGACTTCTGCTGGTGCAGAAGCCGGTGCGGTCTCACCGCCACAGGCAGCCAGTCCAGCGGTCAGGGCGCCGCAGAGCAGCAGCGCGGATGCTTTTTTTAGCCATTTTTTCATGTTCGATCCCCCGTTATCATATATATTGCATAAAGTTCGTTTCATTTTCTGAGATCACGACATCCACAGACGCGCCAAAGCACTCCTCGAAGAGCGTCTGGAGCCGCCACAGCACCGGACGTTCTCCGCCATAATGGGAGACATCGACCATTGGCAGGCCGATCTCTACCGCTTTTTGGGCGTCGTGGTATTTCATATCCCCTGTCACATACACATCGGCGCCCCTGGCCTTTGCAGCGTCAAGGTATTCAACAGCGCTGCCGCCGCAAAGAGCAACCGTCTGGATCATACGCGCGCCATCGCCGGCGAAGGTCACAACAGGCACTGCCAGCCGCTCTTTGATCTCTCCGAGCCATTCCGAGAGCAGGCGCGGCGCCGGAAGCCGGCCAATGCGGCCGATCGATGCATGTACGGCACCTGCTTCATTTCGCAGGACATCATACGCTGGCACTTCATAAGGATGAGCGGTCAAAAGTGCAGTCAGCACACCAGCCAGGCGGTCAGCATCGACAAGCACCTCAAGCCGTACCTCTTCGCTCTCACAGAGCACACCGATCGCTCCCAGATAAGGATCGGCGCCGGCTTCCGGACGGAACTGTCCACGCCCGCTCACCTGCCAGGCACAGGCTTCATAACAGCCCTGGGCACCGGCTCCTGCGGCAAAAAGTGCTTGTTTGACCGACTCCAGCGCCTCTGGCGGCACGAAGGTCACAAGCTTGTAACGTGGCTGAGACCAGGTCTCGACCAAGCCTTCAGTCCCGACCAGGCCCAGACGCTCAGCAAGCACATCATTGACACCGCCGGCCGTCACATCCAGATTGGTATGGGCACAGTAAAGCGCAATATCATGTTTCATACAGAGCTGGCTCACACGCCCGATGGCAGTGTCACTGCGCAGGGTCTTCGCCCCTTTGAAAAGGAACGGGTGATGGGTGACGATCATGTCAGCGCCCTTATCGATGGCTTCCCGGACCACTGCCTCACAGGGTGTGAGCGCCAAAAGCACCCGTTCGACAGGCGCCGCCGGATCGCCGATCTGCAGCCCGACATTGTCCCAGTCCTCTTTCAGGCACGTCGGCGCAAAGTCTTCCATTGCCTTCATCACGTCTCTCACCTGCATGTCTGCATCGCCTCCCATTGCTGCCACAGCGCCTTCAGGCGCTCATAACGTTCTGCCACTTCTTTATGTCGCTCACGCACTGTTTCCCAGGCCGCCAGTAAACGCGCATCACTGGCCCGGCGTTCGGCGAAATAGGCCTGCGTCACCGCATCCCTCTGATCCGGCAGGCTCAGGCCAAAGTAGATCGCCGCCGCATCGAGCGTTACTGGTCTCCCGGCCGGTCTCAACGTAAAAACTTCATAATAATGCCTGCCATCTTCGACCACCGTTTCATCACTCACCGCAAAGCCATGGTCCATCGCCCACTGACGCAGCAACCAGGGTGCCACGTTCGGTGAGACAACGATACAGTCCAGCATAGCGACCACCGCCGGCGCGGCCGAAAGGATCTCGCACATCAGCCCACCACCCATGCCGGCAAGGGTCACGGCCGTAGCCTCACCAGCAGCGAGCGCCTGAAGGCCATCGCCCAGGCGCAGCTCCAGCCGATCTTCGCCAATCCCTGCACGGGCAGCATTCCTGCGCGCCGCTTCAAGCGGGCCGGCATTGATATCACAGCCAATGGCATGCCTTACATGCCCACGGTTGAGCAGTGCGATCGGCAGATATGCATGATCACAGCCGATATCCGCTACACACGCCCCTTCCGGCACACGGGCAGCCACCGCTTCTAATCGTTTTGAGAGCATGGGACCTCCTTATCGCAGCATGATAAAAGCTGCCTGTCGCCCTACCTCGCCGCCAAAACGCCGGCGATGCGAGAAGAACAGGTCATCCCGGGCAAAAGTCGACAGATCCACGAGGGTGATATGCTCTGCCGTCACACCGACACTCCGCAGCTGATCGATGTTTGCCTGCCAGATATTAAAAAGGAATCTGCCATTCTTGCGCGGCATGAGCAGTCGCTCCGGCTTCACTGCATGGGCACTGACTGCCTCCACAACATCCTGCCCTACTTCAAAATGATCCGGATCAATGGCCGGGCCAACAGCGACCAGAATGTCCGCCGGATCGCTCCCATAAGCAGCCTGCATCGCCTTTACTGTTTCCATGGCGATACCCGCCACCGTGCCGCGCCAGCCTGCATGGCAGGCACCGATCGCACGATTCACCGGGTCATAGAAGAGCACCGGCACACAGTCCGCATAGGTCACAAAGAGGGCGCGGCGCGGCACATTGGTGATCATGCCGTCAGCATCCCCGAGCGCATCCGACGCAGAATGAAAGCCTTTGCCGCCATCCTGGGCGCCAACCTTGAGCACCTTATTGGAATGGATGAAATGCAGACTGACTACTTCCGCCGGACTGATGCCGAAATTTGTCACGAAACGGTCGCGATTGGCGCGCACGTTCATAATGTCATCCCTGGTATGCAGTCCAAGGTTCAACGATTGATAAGGGAATGCACTCCTCCCGCCGTGACGCGTGGAAAAAGCATGCACAATGTCTGGCATTTCGGACAGCGCATCCGCCTCGACCCAGATCAGGCCGCCGTTGTTTTTTAATCGATACATGTCTCTCACCCTCAAAATTGCGAACGTTCAATGTCATACAGAGCACGATACTGCCCTTCATGCTTTTCCAGAAGCTGGGCATGCGTCCCTTGCTCAATGATTTTACCATACGAGATGACATATGAAAAGTCAAGTCTGTCCAGCATCGCCAGGCTGTGGCTGATCACCACCAGCGTACGCCCGTGCCCCCATTCAATGAGGCGGGCAAAGATACGCTCGGCAAGACGTTTGTCGAGTTTTTGCAGCGCTTCGTCAAGAACAACGACACGGGCATCCTGCACGATCATGCGAGCGATCGCCAGACGCTGCCGCTGCCCGCCGGATAACACAGCCGCATCTTCCGCAAGTACGGTGTCCAGGCCCTCGGGCAGCGCCCGCACCATCTCGTCCAGCTCGACCATCCCGAGAGCTTGCCAGATAGCAGCATCACTGACTGCTTCATTGGCCATCTGCATATTCTCCCTGATCGAAGTGTAGAAGAAATAGCTCTCCTGATCCACGCTCGCCACCAGGCTGCGCCTCGTCTCTTCATCAAGCGCCGCCATCTCACAGCCTCCAAGCTTCAGGCTGCCGCCATCGATCTGCCAGAGTCCGGTGAGGATCCGCGCCAGGGACGACTTGCCGCTGCCGCTCTCGCCAACGATGGCGATGTGCTGTCCCGCCGGGATACAGAGCGAAAGATCTTCGATAAAGCGCCGCCCGGCTTGATGGTAGTGGAAATCAACATGCTCACAGACGATCTCCCATCCTTTCGGCCGTCCCGTCGTTGGCCGGACCGGCGCCTGCATGGCATAAACAGGCTTGAGCGATTGTGCCGCAGCAACAGACTCGTCCATCTGCAGCACCGCTTCCGGCATCTGCAGCACTGCTTCGAAACTGGCCAGCACCAGTAAGGCCAGCATCGCCACATAGACGCCCTTTACTTCACCCCGGCCGACCGGATCGACCAACAGCCACAGTGCCGCCAGCATCGTCAGATGACCGATCGCGAAAGTAAACCGACTGACCAGCCGTTTTTTCTGACTCATTTCAGCATGCTGCCAGGTCAAACGCCAGGCTCTTTCCGTAAGAGACTGCGCCGCGGCCTGCCACTTTCCAAAGAGATGAAGGTCGCTCAATCCCTGCTTGACGTCCAGTAACTCTGCTGCCAGCACATCCTGTGTCTCAGACGCCTGCTTTTTCTTCTCACGGCCCTGACGCACAGCAGCGATCGGAACGACCACCCCAGCAGCCAGCTGCCCCACGAGGAGCAGCGGAATCAGCCGCGGTTCAAAAAAAGCAAGAAAGAATGCGCAGACTGTGTATATCATCACACTGCCAAAGGGCACTGAGATCGCTTTCAGATAAAAATACTGCAGCACATTGATATCCGTCACAAACTGATTGAAGAGCTTGCCCTGGCTGTAATCAGGGAATGCGTCCGGTACCAGCGGCTCCAGATGGTCGTAAAGATCCCGACGCAGATGCCCAAGGATGCGAAAAGCTACGCTGTGATTGAGCAGGCGCTCGGCATATCGGAGCACCGCACGACTGATGCCAAAAAAGCGCACGCCTGTGATCAGCGGCATCAGAAGGAGCACTTCCGGACGAAGCGCCGCCTCTGAGAGCAAGAGCCCTGAAGTCGCCAAAAGCCCAGTATTGCCCAGCACCGTCAGTGCCACCAGCAGACTTCCCAAAAACACCTGCAGACGAAACGGTCTTAAAAGGCCCAATAACCATTTGATCGTCTCACGCATCGCCGATCGCCTCCTTTCCGATGAAATGCCCGCCGCTATCCACCACTTCGTCATAGCGGCCACGCGCAACGATCCGACCATGCTGCATGACAACGATCTCGTCCACCTTGCGCAGGGTCTGCAGGCGATGCGCGATGATCCACGTCGCCCGTCCGGCGAGCAGCGGGTCGAGGGCTTCCACCAGTGCCCGTTCGCTTTCAAGGTCAAGATTGTCCGTCATCTCATCCAGAAAGAGTACATCGCTGTCCCGATAAAGCGCCCGTGCCACAAGGAGCAGTGCGGTCTGCCCGCCAGAAAGTCTCTGCGCGCCCACTCCGAGCGGCGTCTCAAGCCCCGTCGGCAGGGTTCGCAAAAGATGCACAAGCCCTACATCTTCCGCCAGCTGCACCGCTCTCACCGCCTCCTCTGCGTTCGGAGCATGTTTCATGGCAATGTTCTCT
>CAUDRX010000069.1 GCA_958451915.1 uncultured Peptococcaceae bacterium | reverse complement strand
TATGCGCGCCGCTTATAGTTTATAATAAAAATACTCATAGGATACTTTACTTCTATAAATTTTTTTGCAGTTGAAAGGAGGCCTTATGATGGCTATTCGTGCTGCTTTACTCGAGCCCGCGAGAAGCTGCTCGGCACATCTTGACGAATTGGTCGCGAAACTTCGCGAGATCAAAGTCAGCGGGTGCCTCAACATCTTTTCTTATTCCTCCGGGCAGAACGAGATCAATAAAGAGACAGGTGCCGAAGTGCGCAACCTGCTCGCACTGGCGATCAGGGATTTTGATGAATTTCAAAAAGGTCTGGAAGAAGACAAGGACTGGCATGAATGCTTTGCCAATCCTGCCTTTTATGAAAGGTCCATCGCGATCATCGGCGAGCGGCTGCACGCCGTTGACCTGACGAAGAATATCCTGTCTATCACCACGCAGCTGGAAAACCTCAGCAATAATATGAATGGCACTTTAGAGACCTTCATCGAGTTTTCCTGCGTAGACGGACCGATCAAACCGCAAGACACAAGTGCCGAATGATGGCAGCGTCCGATCAGGCGGAAGATGGTTGACAGGTTTGGGAAACACCTTTATAATGAATGGTGTTTTCTGGAGGGGTGTCCGAGCGGTTTAAGGAGGCGGTCTTGAAAACCGTTGAATCTTTGCGGGTTCCGTGGGTTCGAATCCCACCTCCTCCGTTGTAAAAAATATGAAAATATCGCTTGACAGAATGGATAAGAAGCTCTATAATAGGTTCTGTTGTGGCGAGGAGAGATGACCGAGAGGCCGAAGGTGCTCCCCTGCTAAGGGAGTATACGGGTGACCGTATCGAGGGTTCGAATCCCTCTCTCTCCGTCGTGTGCGCTGTTAGCTCAGCTGGATAGAGCGTTTGGCTACGGACCAAAAGGTCAGGGGTTCGAATCCCTTACAGCGCGGAAGATGAGATCTGAGGAATGTTCCTCAGATCTTTTTTGCTTTCAGGCAGAGAAAGGATGAAGGACAATGGCATATTACAAGAGCGCCCACAGCGTCGTCGAAGGCGACGTTGCCATCGGCGAAGATGTGAGTATCTGGCATTATGCAGTGGTGCGCGCCGACGAAGACAGGATCACCATCGGCGATCGCACGAACGTGCAGGACGGTGCCGTGCTGCACATGGACGAAGGCTGGCCGCTGGCCATCGGCAGCGGTGTGACGATCGGCCATCGTGCCGTGGTGCATGGCTGCACCATCGAAGATGACGTGCTGGTAGGCATGGGCGCCATCGTCATGAACGGGGCCCATGTGGGCGCAGGCAGCATCATCGCCGCCGGCGCTGTCATCACCAGCGGCAGTGAGATCCCACCCGATTCCCTTGTCATGGGCGTGCCCGCCAAAGTGCGCGGCAGTGTGCGCCCCGAGCAGCGTGCCGCGACAGCCGCCAACGCTGCACGCTACGTGGCGCTGGCAGAAAAACACCTCGACCGTGTGGAATGACCGACAGACCGGAAACGTTTCCTGCCAGGAACGTTCCCGGTTTTTTTGCGGCCCGGGCAGCCTTTGCCGCCTTCGGGGCAGCGCGGCATACCGGCCGCAGGAACACGTTATGACCTGAAAAAGGAGAGAACACCATGACCCTCACCCTCAGACAAGCATCGCCAGACGACGGCCCTGCCGTTTACGACATGCTCCAGACCCTTGATGCGAATACCAACGGTTTCACCAATCCCGTCAACGGCATGCGCTACGATGATTTTCGCGCCTGGCTTCCCGCGGTCTGTGCCCGCGCCCGGCAGACCGGCCTCGATGATGCCGGTGAAGTGCCGGAGATCACCTACTGGCTCTACGAAGGCAGTCAGCCTGTCGGTTACGGCAAGATCCGCACCATGATGACCGATAAGTACCGTGCCATCGGCGGCAATGTCGGTTATGCCCTCGCGCCCGCCGCGCGCGGCCGCGGCCTCGGCAAAGCCTTTCTCGGCCTTCTGCTCGGCGAATGCCGCCGCCTTGGCATCGCAGAAGTCCTGCTCACCATCCGCCAGACCAACGCCCCGTCCCTCGCCGTTGCCCTCGCCAACGGCGGCCGCATCGAGAAAGAAGGCCTCGGCCGGTATTATGTCCGCATCACCCCATAGATCCAGGCCCCGCACGACGCGATCGTGCGGGGCTTCTGTCGAATGGGACGGCGCGACTCGCAGCATCATCGTGACAAAGGACAGCACCGTTATCCGCTGCAGCGTTGGCAGTGCTGCTTTCACCGTCAACGGGACGACCCGCTACAGCGACGCTGCACCGGAGATCCGGAATGGCCGTACCATGCTGCCGATCCGTCCGATCGCCGAAGCGCTTGGCGGCACCCTCCAGTGGGATGGCTATACCGCCAGTGTCACTATCGACACGCCAGCCGCTGACGCGCCGGCACCAACGCTGCCAGGCGACATCCCTGACGAAGTTCGCTGGCTCGTGGAAAAATACTACGTCCCAGCCGATGGACAGGGCAATGGCTCGTGGCGTTGTCTCAATGGCGAAGGTGTCTATGATGCGCAATATCTCTTTACATCCGAGATGGCTGACGGCACCCGTCAGGCAGTGGAGATCGGTTATCGACGAGACAATGGGGTGTTCAGCGGGATCGGTGTGGACAGTTTTCCTGTGACAACCAGTGGCAATGGTTTCCAGCTCAAAGATGGCTGGCCGCCATTCTACTGGAATGGGCTTGGGATCGGTGGCGGGCCGACCTTTGATCTTGAGGATTACGTTTACACTGGGGAAGACATCCGCCAGATCGGGTTCCAGACCTATTTCTCCAACGGTTATGACTCGCCGGTGAAATATGGCCCGTATGAATACACTGGACAGGACTGGTCTGCAGTTTGAAGAAAGCAAGAAAAAAACCATCGCAGACGCGATGGCTTTTTTCTTACCCTCACGCATCCTCCTGCCATATCTCCCTACGCTGGCGGTGCAGGATGAAGAGGGCAAGGAGGCTTGCGAGGGTGACGCTGGCGGGCATGTTGAGCCAGATGCCGGTGAGGCCGAGAGGCCAGAGCAGGGCGATCATGCAGACGGGGAAGATGAGCGCGGTGGAGACGGAAATGAGCGCGGCCTGGAAAGGCTTTTCGATTGCGATCATGAAGCTCTGGGCGGCGAAGCCGAACCAGCGCGTGATGTAGGCAAAACTGAAAAGGCTCAGGGCGCCCACGCTCATGGTGAGCAGTTCGTCCGTGGCATCGGGCACAAAGAGACGGGTCACGGTCTCGGGGATGCTGCGCACAAGGAGCATCATGGCGATGGTGGTGACGGCGGCGCCGATGAAGCAGCAGCGTTCGATGGCGCGCACACGGCTGTATCTGCGGGCGCCCCAGTTGTAGCCGACGGCAGGCTGCAGGGCGTCGCACATGCCGTAAAGGAGCGGCTGGATGAGCCCGTCGACGAAGAGCAGCACACCGTAGACGGAGACGGCCATGGCGCCGCCCAGGCGGACGAGGATGGCGTTCATGAGGATCTCGGTGATGCGGCCGGAGATGTTATTGAGAAAGTTGGGGCTGCCGCAGGCAACGATCTGCCTGAACAGGCGCAGGCTGAACCTTGGTCTAGTGAAGTGCAGGACGGCCTTGCCGCGCAGGAAAGGCGAAAAGGCGATAAGCGCACAGATGCTCATGCCGAGACTGCCGGCCAGCGCGGCGGCCCAGACACCCCAGCCGAAAACGCCGAGGAAGAGGTATTCGAGGCCCCCGCAGAGCACGCTCATGAGGATGTTGAGCCACATGCTGCCGCGGATGAAGCCGGAGATGCGCAGGTAATTGTCAAGGGCGAACACGGCCGTGGTGAGCGGTGAGCAGAGGGCGTAGACGCGCAGGTATTCCACGGCCATGCGTGCAAAGTCGCCGTCTGCGCCCATGAGACGGATGAGCGTGGGGGCGGCGGCAAAAAGGGCCGCGCCGACAGCTGAGGGCGAGGATGAGGAGCACCGCACAGGTGAAGATGTTGTTGGCTTCTTTTTGTTCGCCGCGTCCGAGACAGATCGAGATGGGGACGGAAGAGCCGACGCCGACGAGGTCGGCGAGGGAAAAGTTGATGATGACAAAGGGCATCGCCAGGTTGATCGCGGCAAAGGCTGTGGCGCCGATGAACTGGCCCACAAAGATACCGTCGAGGGTATAGTAGAGCGACGAGGCCAGCATACTGATCGAGCCGGGAATGGCTGCGAGAAAGAACAGCCTGACAGGTGGTGTTCTGGTAAAGAGTGTTTGCGAATCCATAGGATCCTCCTTGTGAGAATGGGATGGGCGGCTTCCTGGGCCGGCGCTAATCGACTTCCTCACGCAGCAGGCGAATGTATTTTTTTGTGAGCGCCAAAAGCAGCCGCTGCTCATCTTCTGTGAGGGCGCTGAAGGCGCGTTCTTCGGCGGCCAGGAGCGGAGCGATCACGCGCGCAGCAAAAGCCTGGCCCGCTTCGGTGAAACAGACACGCTTGCTGCGGCGGTCAGCGGGCGCTTCCATGAGGCAGAGGAGGCCGTCGGCTTCGAGACGTTTAAGGATGGAGTTCACCGTCTGCGGTGGATAATGCCACTCGCTGGCGAGCTGGCGCTGGCTTGGCGGCTCAGGGCTCTCGACGAGGGCGCAGAGCAGGAGCAGGGCCGCCTCGGAAAGGCCGAAACGTTTGGCGTAGGTGTGATAAACGTCATCGCTCTCTTTGTAGAGCTGGTTAAAGGCGGCAGCGCCGGAGATGTGGTCTTGTTGTGCCATGGGGGCACCTCCTTTTGTCCGAATTCGGATGGTTTCATTTTAATCCGAACTCGGATGATTGTCAAGGCGTGCGCTGTCAGGATGGTGTAAAATGCGGCGCACAGCGGACGCCTGTCTGTCTGGGGAAAACCACTGCCAAGATGCCGGACCTGTGGAAAAATCTTCGGAAAACTCGACAGTTTTCCACAAAACAGGTGGAAAACGTCGGGGAAAAGCGGGGAAAACTCTCGCGGCAGGCGTAAAAAATGCGATGGTTGCGCTGGGGAAAATGTGGAAAGTTAAGGATGCCCCCGGTTTTGGAAAAGTCCTTGTTATGTAAAATAACACGCACAATAAAGAATGATGATGCAAAATCTTCCGATATTTATAAAAACAGGCTTGCTTTTTATATGCGGAGGGAATATTATAGAGATAACTCCAATCGAGGGGGACTTCTCATCCGAGATCAGTAGAATTTGTAGAATGGAGGAATGTAGGATGAAGATGAGAAAAATGATCGCCGGCATCGCGCTCGGCAGTATGATGTTGTTGGCAGGTTGTGGTGGTGGGTCCACCAGCGGCGGCAGTTCGGCAGGAGAAGGCAGCGCAGCAGCAGAAGCCAACGCAGACGCCCTGCAGATCGGCATCGTGCAGACACAGGCACATGTGGCGCTTGACCGCGCGCGCGAAGGGTTCGAAGACGGCCTTACAGAAGCCGGATATACGATCGGCGAAGATGTCGACATCGACTATCAGAATGCACAGGGCGATCAGTCTAACCTGAACACCATCACCAGTCAGTTCGCCAGCGATAAGAAGGACCTGGTGCTCGCCATCGCGACCCAGGCAGCGGTGCAGATGGCCAGTGCTTCCAGCGATATCCCGATCGTTGGCACGGCGATCACCGACTATGAGAGCGTCGGTCTTGTGGAATCCAACGACGCTCCTGGCGGCAACGTTACCGGGACGAGTGATATGAACCCGATCAGTGACCAGCTCGCGCTGATGCAGCAGCTCCTGCCTGATATGACCAATGTCGGCGTGATGTACTGCTCCGCAGAAGAGAACTCCCGCGTCCAGGTGGAACAGTTCACCCAGGAAGCAGAAGCCGCTGGCCTCACTGTCACTGAAATGACCATCTCTAACGTCAACGAGATCCAGCAGGCTGCGACAAGCCTGACGGGTGAAGACATCCAGGCCATCTATGTACCGACTGACAATACGCTGGCCAGTGCGATGACCACCCTCACCGGCGTGACCAACGAAGCGAAGATCCCTGTCTTCACTGGCGAAGTCGGTATGCTCGCAGGCGGCGGTCTGGCGACTGTCAGCGTAGACTACTACGAACTTGGCAAACAGACTGGCGCGATGGCAGCCCAGATCCTCAAGGGCGAAGCAACGCCGGCCGACATGCCGATCGAGATGCCTGAGACCACGACCACCGAGATCAACCAGGAGATCGTTGACCTGCTCGGCATCACTGTGCCGGATGAACTCGCTGAATTTGTCGGCGATTACAGCACTGAAGAATGATCGTAACGATACCGGCTGCTTGCCGGTTGAACGAAGGGTCTGACCCGTGTGGAAGACCCTTCGTTTTGTTTGTTTATTCCGACTATTGGTTTTTTCGTGGAAGATGTTGGGCGAAGCCCGCGCCGTATGCTATAATGCATGTGGGTGTTCTGTCCGTCTTCCGCTGTGCAAGATGAGATGGAGGAAACACTGATGGAACTCGTAATGTCTACCGTCGCTCAGGGGCTCTTATGGGCCGTTCTTGCGATTGGGCTTTTTATCACTTTTCGTATCCTGGATATCGCAGACTTGTCCATTGAAGGGACGTATCCGCTGGGCGGTGCCATTGCTGTGATGGCGATCACTGCCGGTTATCCGCCGATCCTGGCTGTGGTCCTGGCGTTCTTTGGCGGCTGTATCGCCGGCGCTGTGACAGGTATTCTGCATACCAAGCTCAAGATCCCTGCACTTTTGGCCGGGATCCTCACGATGATCGGGCTCTACTCGATCAATCTGCGGATCATGGGCCGTGCCACCACGTCCATCCTGGGCCTGGAAACGGTCTACTCCTTTTTTGAGACACATATGACCAAGGTCACCGCCACGCTCACTGTTGGCCTCATCGCGACATTGCTGGTCTGGTTCTTCTGCTATCTGTTCTTTGGCACTGAGCTGGGGGCTGCCATCCGTGCCACGGGTGACAATCCGCAGATGATCCGTGCCCAGGGGGTCAACACCGACACCACGATCATCCTGGGGCTGATCATCTCCAATGGCTTCGTCGGCATCACCGGCGCGCTCCTGAGCCAGTCCAACGGCTATGCCGATGTCAACATGGGGACAGGGGTGCTCGTTACCGGCCTTGCTTCGATCATCATTGGGGAAGTGCTCTTCGGCACGCGCAGTTTCAAGAACTGGCTCATCAGCGTCGTGCTCGGCTCCATCGTCTATCGCGCGGTGGTCGCTTTCGTGCTCTGGCTGGGCATGAACCCTAACGACCTCAAGCTTTTGACTGCTGTGATCGTTGCTGTTGCGCTGGCGCTGCCGCTCATCAAGAGCAAGATGCAGAACAGGCGCGCTGTGTGAGGAGGTGGCGTTATGTCTATGTTAGATCTCAATCATATCGAAAAGACTTTCAATGCCGGCACCGTCAACCAGAAAAAGGCGCTGCGCGGCCTGGACCTGCACCTGGAACAAGGTGACTTTGTCACCGTTATCGGCGGCAATGGCGCCGGTAAATCGACCATGCTCAATGCCATCGCCGGGGTCTTCCCCGTCGACAAGGGCGAGATCTTCATCGCCGGCAATAATGTCACGAAACTCGCGGAACACAAACGCGCCGGTTATATTGGACGCGTCTTTCAGGATCCGATGATGGGCACCTGTGCCAATATGCAGATCGAGGAAAACCTTGCCATGGCATCGCGCCGCGGCCAGCGTCCGGGCCTCCGCTGGAGCGCCCGCAGCAAAGACCGCGCCTTCTTCCAGGAACGTCTGGCTCTGCTCGGGCTGGGGCTGGAAGAGCGCCTCACCGACCGCGTCGGGCTGCTTTCCGGCGGTCAGCGCCAGGCGCTGACGCTCCTCATGGCGACCCTCAAGCAGCCGGACATCCTGCTCCTTGATGAGCACACCGCAGCACTCGACCCGAAGACCGCTGCCAAGGTGCTTGAGATCACCGATCACATCGTGCACGAGTATGGCCTTACCACCATCATGATCACGCACAATATGCGAGACGCCATCAACCACGGCAACCGCCTCGTCATGCTCGACAGCGGCCGCGTGGTGGTCGATATCCGCAAAGCGGATCATCCGGATCTGTCTGTGGCAGATCTTCTGCAAATGTTTGAGAAGGCAAGCGGCGACGCCATCGTCAGTGACGAGCTGCTCCTTTCTTGATAAATTTTCCAAATTTTTTTATGAGGTGAATCAAAAAAATGATCGTATTAGTTATGAACAGTGGGAGTTCTTCTCTGAAGTTCCAGCTCATCAACATGGACAATGGCGATGTCATGTCCAAGGGCCTGGTCGAACGCATCGGCATGGGCGGTGACGCTGGTTTCGAAGTCAAAGCAAAAGGCGAAAAGATCAAAAAAGAAGTCAAGGCCGATGACCATAAGCAGGCCGTAGCCCTCGTTGTTGACGCCCTCACCAAAGGTGACCTCGCTGTCGTCGAAGATCTCAGCCAGATCGACGCCATAGGCCATCGCATCGTGCAGGGTGGTGATTCCTTCCCTAAGGCAGCTGTTGTCGATCAGGAAGTCAAAGACCTCGTGAAGTACTATGGCGCCATGGCACCGCTGCACAACTATGCCGCCCTCGCTGGCATCGAAGCCTGCGAAGCCAACATGCCTGGCATCCCATCTGTCTGCGTGTTCGATACCTCTTACCACATGACCATGGATGCTGCGCATTACATGTACGCCATCGATTATGACGATTACAAGGAACTCAAGGTCCGTCGTTACGGCGCACACGGCACCAGCCACAAGTACGTTGCCCGTGAAGCCGCTAAGATGATGGGTCGTCCGCTCGAAGAGCTCAAGCTCATCACCTGCCACCTCGGCAACGGCGCCAGCGTTTCTGCCATCAAAGGCGGCAAGATCGTTGACACCTCCATGGGCTTCACCCCGCTCGAAGGCCTCGTCATGGGTACCCGTGTCGGCGACATCGACGCTGCTGCTGT
The DNA here is from genome assembly GCA_958451915.1 of uncultured Peptococcaceae bacterium. GTDB lineage: Bacteria > Bacillota > Peptococcia > Peptococcales > Peptococcaceae > UMGS1590. The sequence goes on along the minus strand of CAUDRX010000069.1, from coordinate 2,385 downwards.
CCTCTACATCATGAAGAACAAAGGCTACAGCATCGATGAGATGGACACCTATCTCAACAAGAAATGCGGTCTCCTCGGCGTCAGCGGCATCTCCAACGACTTCCGCGACCTCGAAGAAGCCATGGAAAAAGGCGACGAACGTGCGAAACTCGCTTATGACATGTTCGTGCTCCAGGTCAAGAAATACATCGGTGCTTACTATGCAGAACTCGACGGCGTAGACGCCCTGATCTTCACCGCCGGCATCGGTGAGAACGACGACCTCGTCCGTTCTTCCATCTGCGCCAACCTCGAAGCCCTCGGCGTTGCTGTTGACGCCGACAAGAACGCTGGCTGCCGCGAACGCCGCGACATCAGCAAAGACGGCGCAAAAGCCCACGTCTTCGTCATCCCGACCAACGAAGAATATGCCATTGCCACTGAAACTGTCGAAGCCCTCCAGGAAGCGGGCCTCGTGAAGTAACCCACGTTCACACCTCATCCCTGTGCGATCCCCGCGCAGGGATTTTTTTGCGGCGAAATGTCGGGAGATTGTCAAGGGGATCTTCAGAATGGATGGGGAGGGTTGACGTGTTCCTAGTGAGATGGTATGATAACGATATACAAAGAAAGTAATTATTAGCGGCGACTTGTCCGCTTAAAACACAGAAAAGGAGCAACATCATGTTTTTTGTTTATCTCTTCTACGCGGAACTCATCCTGCTGCCCCTCCTCCTCATCGGCCTTTTTGTGCACCAGCACACGCGCCTGAAGGCGCTCTCGCACCAGCTTGCCCGTCTCGAAGCAGGTGCTGGCGGTGAGACGCGCTCCGCTGACGATGGCGCGGCGGGCGCACGCTGAAAGCAGCGTTTGACACGATACACACCGGTACGGACTTTGCCGTGCCGGTCTTTTTTTGTCCGGCGCAGGCGCGGGAAAAGGATTGGCAAGGGGCAGATGAGCGGGTATAATGGAGAGAAATGGACTGGTGGAAGGAGGGTGTGGATGAAACGCAATGAATGGTATTGGATCTTCTGGTGGCTGGCAGCGACGGTGCTGATGGTGCTGCGCGTCTGGTTTCCGGGGGTGCTGCCGGAGCGGGCAGAGATGCTGCCCTTCATCTTCATCGTCATCCTGAGCGGACGCAATCTGGCGGCTACGCTGAAGGAAGGCGAGAAGGAAGAACCGCGCTGGAACAAGTTCTGGGCGATCTGGTCCGCTTTGGGCCTTTTGGTGATCTTTTTGGCCTTCGGGTTCTATCTCGATCAGCTTCTGTTTTTGGTGACGCTCTGGCTTTTTATCACGCTGATCGTCTCGATCGTGGGTTATCTCGACTATCTCAGAGAAACACGGCAGCATGACTGACACAAAAAATGGCGGCTTTCTGCATCATGCAGAAAGCCGCCTTTGTCATATGCGGACACCTTCAGACCTTGAGAAAGGCTGGTGGGAACGGCGAATCGTGGCGGTCGCTCATTTTCACATAATCGTGGCGGGGAGCGATGCCGAGATAGGCCGGACGGATGATCTTGTTGTTCTGGCTGAGCTCTTCAAGGCGGTGCGCGCACCAGCCGCTGATGCGGGCGACAGCGAAGAGCGGCGTGTAGAGCTCTTCCGGAAGATTGAGCATGTCATAGACAAAGCCGCTGTAGTAGTCAACGTTGGCGCTGACGCCTTTGTAGATCTTGCGCTTCTGGGCGATGAGGTCGCCGGCGATGCGCTCGACGTTCATATAAAGGTCGCATTCATCTTCACGGCCTTTTTCTCTGGAGAGGTCGCGCACAAAACCGCGCAGCACGGTGGCGCGGGGATCGCTCTTGGAGTAGACAGCGTGGCCCATGCCATAGATGAGACCGCTGCGGTCGAAGACGCGTTTTTCCAGGATGGCGCTGAGATAGTTGGCGATCTCTTCGTCATCGTGCCAGTCGCGGACGTGGCTTTTGAGGTCGTCGAACATCTGGCGCACGCGCAGATTGGCGCCGCCGTGGCGCGGTCCTTTGAGGGAACAGAGGGCGCTGGCGATGGCCGAGTAGGTATCGGTGCCGGTAGAGGTGACGACGCGGGTCGTGAAGGCCGAGTTATTGCCGCCGCCGTGGTCGGCGTGGAGGATCAGACAGAGGTCGAGGATGCGTGCTTCGAGGGCACTGAAGGTCTTGTCCGGACGGATCAGGTAGAGGATGGTCTCAGCATGGGAGAGCCCATCGATCGGATCGTGCAGGACCAGGCTGTTGTGGTTGTGGTAGTAGTCATAGACGCGGTAGGTGTGGGCGGCGATGACCGGGAAGCAGCTGATGAGCTGCAGACACTGGCGCATGACGTTTGGCAGGCTGATGTCATCGGCACGGTCGTCGTAGGTGTAGAGGGTGAGCACCGAGCGGGCGAGCCCGTTCATGACGTCGGTGGCAG
>CAUDRX010000068.1 GCA_958451915.1 uncultured Peptococcaceae bacterium | reverse complement strand
ACGTGCAGGAAGGGTATCTGCTGCATAAGAATCAGGGAGAATGGAAGATCGAAAACATCATCTTTGATAATGCGCTCTATTTTGACGGCCCTAAAGATGCCATGTTCAATGATGCAGGGGAGCTCAATATTTTCGCGATGTTTGCCGAATCTGATGATATTGCTGTGTGGCGGGATGCATTCCTCTTTGAAAAATGTCAGCGTAAAGATTATTGTCCGTATGGCAATTATATGTCCTACATCGAGGGAGAGATCACCGACCCCATTTTTGATTATGACAAATTATACTCAGAAAAGAATTTTACAGAGTCGAATGAAACATGATCCGACGAACCATCCTATATGGAAAAAACAGTGCTTCCTATTTCGAGAAGCACTGTTTTTTTGTTATAAAAAAAAGCAAAAAAGGAGCGATCGATCATGAGCAATAAAACATATGGTTATATTCGCGTTGCCAGCCGCGAACAGAACGACGCTCGCCAACGCCTTGCCTTGCAGGAAGCGGGCGTAGCAGCGAAATTCATCTACAGCGATAAACAATCCGGCAAAGATTTTGCACGCCCGGCGTATCAAAAGCTTTTGCGGCGGCTGCGTCGGGATGACGTGCTCATCGTCAAAAGCATTGACCGGCTCGGTCGCAATTACGCCGAGATCCTCGAGGAGTGGCGACGCCTTACCAAGGAGCGCGGTGTCGATATCGTTGTTCTTGATATGCCACTCCTCGACACACGTCTCGGCAAAGATCTGCTTGGCACCTTCCTGGCGGATATCGTCCTGCAGGTGCTCAGCTTCGTCGCCGAAAACGAACGCAACAACATCCGACAGCGTCAGGCCGAAGGCATCGCTGCCGCCAAAGCCCGCGGCGTGCGTTTCGGCCGACCGCCAAAACCGCTGCCTGAGAATTTTGCCAGCGTTTGCAATGCGTGGCAAGCCGGTGTGATCACTGGCGTAGAAGCAGCACAGTAGTGCGGTATGCCCCTGTCATCGTTTCGGTATCGGGCGCAACGGTGGTCGGATGCGGAAGAGTAATTTAGTAAGAATGAGTATGGTTGCGCACCGACAAAGATCATTTACCGCATCTGCCTACGCTATATTCTTGGGTTCAGTGATGAGATCCACATCGAGAAACACAATATTTGCTTGTGTGACACACTGGAATACGCAAAGAACGGCACGCTGGAAGAAGAACTGAGAAAATTGTTTGACCTGTGATCTGTTATAGTAGCCTGAAAAAAGGTGAGCTTGTGACAAATTACATGAATAAAAATATCGCCCCAGGCGATGGAGCGGTTGTGCTTCATCGCCTGGGGCGATCGTTTTATCTAACGGTTAGATCAGTGGATGTCTGCGTGATATTCCTGAAGGGATTTTACACCGGTATGCTGGCCGAACTTGTAGGCTTTGATGCCTTCGGTTACGGCTTTGGCAGCTGCCATGGTGGTGATGTAGGAGATATGGTGCTTGATGGCAGATTTACGGATGTAGCTGTCATCATGAGAGCTTTCCTTGCCGGACGGGGTGTTGATGATGAGCTGGATCTGGCCGTTGGCGATCTGGTCGGCGATGTTTGGTCGGCCTTCGTAGATCTTGTAGACGAATTCGCAAGGGATGCCAGCTTCGCTGATCATCTTGTAGCTGCCGCCGGTGGCCATGATCTTGAAGCCGAGTTCATGGAAGGCTTTGGCGACATCGAGAAGTTCGGGTTTGTCGCGGTCGCAGACGGAGAGCAGCACGGTGCCTTCCTGTGGGAGGACCATCTGCTGAGTAGCTTCGGCAGCTTTGTAGTAGGCTTCGCCAAAGGACTTGGACAGCCCGAGGACTTCACCGGTGGAGCGCATTTCAGGCCCAAGAACAGGGTCAACTTCTGGGAAGTTGCCGAATGGGAAGACGGCTTCTTTGACGCCGTAGTGAGGGATGACATGATCTTTGAGCGCTGGTACTGGTGACGGATTGCCGGTGAGTGGAGCGGTCATGATCTCGGTGGCGAGTTTGACCATATTGATGTTGCAGACTTTGGAGACGAGTGGCACGGTGCGGGAAGCGCGAGGGTTGGCTTCGAGCACGTAAACGGTGTCATTCTCGATGGCGTACTGCATGTTCATGAGCCCGCGGACGTTCATCTCGACGGCGATCTTTTTGGTGTAATCTTTGATGGTGGCGATCTGCGCATCGGTCAGATTTTTAGATGGCAGGATGCATGCGGAGTCACCGGAGTGCACGCCTGCAAGTTCAATGTGTTCCATGACGGCTGGTACGAAGCAGTTTTCGCCATCGCTGATGGCATCGGCTTCGCATTCGGTGGCGTGGTTCAGGAAGCGGTCGATGAGGATCGGACGATCCGGGGTGACACCGACGGCAGCGGCCATGTAAACGCGCATCTGGTCATCATCGTGAACGACTTCCATGCCACGGCCGCCGAGCACGTAGCTTGGACGCACCATGACTGGATAACCGATGCGTTCAGCAGTTTCGAGGGCTTCTTCGACATCGACAGCCATGCCGCTTTCCGGCATTGGGATACCGAGACGGTCCATCATGTCGCGGAAATGATCGCGGTCCTCTGCGAGGTCGATGGTCTCAGGCGTGGTCCCGAGGATGTTGACACCGTTCTTCTTGAGGTCAGCAGCGAGATTGAGTGGGGTCTGGCCGCCAAATTGTGCGATGACGCCGACTGGCTGCTCTTTTTCATAGATCGCAAGGACGTCTTCGAGCGTCAGCGGTTCAAAGTAGAGCTTGTCAGAGGTGTCGTAGTCGGTGGAGACGGTTTCAGGGTTGCAGTTGACGATGATGGACTCAAAACCGAGCTTCTTCAGAGCGAGTGCGGCGTGTACGCAGCAATAGTCAAACTCGATACCCTGGCCGATGCGGTTAGGACCACCGCCGAGGATCATGATCTTTGGCTTGTCGGTGTTGACCGGGCTTTCGTCCTTGTCGAGATGGTAGGTGGAGTAGTAGTAAGCAGCGTTTTGAGTGCCGCTGACGTGCACACCTTCCCAGGCTTCTTTAATGCCATATTCATAACGTGCGGAGCGGATGTCAGCTTCTGGCACTTCGAGGATCTGGCTCAGATAGCGGTCGCTGAAGCCATCGAGCTTGGCTTGTTTGAGGATGCTCTCAGCTGGTACCTGTCCTTTGAGGGTGAGAAGCTGTTCTTCTTCCTGAACGAGTTCGAGCATCTGTTCAAGGAACCAGTGCTTGATCCTGGTGAGATTGTAGATCTCTTCGATGGTGGCACCTTTGCGCAGGGCTTCGTAGATAATAAACTGACGTTCACTGGATGGGAAGCGGAGTTTGGCGAGCAGCTCTTCTTTACTGAGGGCGTGGAAGTTTTTGGCATAGCCGAGGCCATAGCGACCGGTTTCGAGGCTTCGAATGGCTTTCTGGAAAGCTTCTTTGTAGGTCTTACCGATGCTCATGACTTCGCCAACGGCTTTCATCTGAGTGCCGAGCTTGTCTTCAGCGCCTTTGAACTTTTCAAAGGCCCAGCGTGCGAACTTGATAACAACATAATCGCCGCCTGGTACATATTTATCGAGGGTGCCGTATTTGCCGCATGGGATTTCTTTGAGGGTAAGACCGCAGGCGAGCATGGCACTGACAAGTGCGATCGGGAAACCGGTTGCCTTGGATGCAAGGGCGGAAGAACGGGAGGTGCGAGGGTTGATCTCGATGACAACAATGCGTCCGGTCTTAGGATCATGAGCGAACTGGCAGTTGCAGCCGCCGATGACTTCAATATCCTGCACGATCTTGTAAGCATACTCCTGCAGACGATCCTGTACATCCTGAGAGATGGTAAGCATTGGTGCAGAACAGAAAGAGTCGCCGGTGTGCACACCCATTGGGTCAATGTTCTCGATGAAGCAAACGGTGATAATGTTATTTTCTGCGTCACGGACGACTTCCAGTTCGAGTTCTTCCCAGCCGGTGATGCATTCTTCGACGAGCACCTGGCCAACGATGCTGGCCTGGAGGCCGCGTTCACAGACGGTCTTGAGTTCATCAACATTGTATACGATGCCGCCGCCGGCACCGCCCATGGTGTAAGCTGGACGAAGAACGACCGGATAGTTCAATTCTTCGGCGATCTTGACGGCTTCATCAACGCTGTAAGCGACTTCGCTGCGCGCCATCTCGATACCGAGCTTTTGCATCTCGTGTTTGAACTCGATACGGTCTTCGCCGCGTTCGATGGCATCGACCTGGACGCCGATAACTTTTACGTTGTATTTTTCCAGAACGCCTGCTTCAGAAAGCTCAGAGCAGAGGTTGAGCCCGCTCTGACCACCAAGGTTTGGCAGGAGGGCGTCTGGACGTTCTTTTTCGATGATTTGAGTGAGGCGGTCAACATTCAGTGGTTCGATGTAGGTGATGTCAGCGACATCAGGGTCGGTCATGATCGTTGCTGGGTTAGAGTTGACCAAAACGATCTCATAGCCCAACTGTTTCAGCGCTTTGCATGCCTGGGTACCAGAATAGTCAAATTCACATGCTTGACCGATAATGATCGGGCCGGAGCCAATGATCATGATCTTATGGATGTTCTCTAATTTTGGCATAAAAAAACTCCCTTGCTGATTAGATTGCTTTTACTCTATAATCTCGTTCATATTTTATATCATTAGTAAAGGGCGGTTCAAGTGCAATCGCACAGAATTGCCATGGTTTTTTACACTCTGGTGAAAAGCTGGATATGCCTGTGTTCGTTTGGTCGGATCTGTTTCAGGCAGATTATGGATGAGGTGGGATTTCTTTTGACGCGTGCAGGGCTGCGTGCTATACTGAACTTAATAAAATAACCTGAATGTTTAATGGTTTGGGCCATTTCAAAGGAGGAGTAGTTATGTTGCTCAAAGATATCATGACAAAGGATGTGCTCACACTTTCGCCGAACGATCCTTTGGAAAAAGCGGCAGAATTGTTTGTCGAACATGGTGTCAGTGGTGCACCTGTGATCGATGCGTTCAATAATGTCATTGGCATCCTTACAGAAGGAGACCTTGTACGTCAGCAGAAGCCCTTGACGAAACCGTTGTTTTTGATGCTTTTTGATGGAGCGATCCCGATCAATTTCAAGACGATCAAAAACGAAGTCGAAGAGATGGGAGCGACCACGGTTGCGCAGCTCATGACGCAGGATGTTGTTTCGCTGCATGAATATGATGAAGTCAGCGAAGCGGCAGATTATATGATCGAAAAAAACATCAATCGTGTACCGATCATCAATGACGAAGGTCAGCTGCTCGGTATCGTGACCCGTCATGATATCGTACGTGCGACTTATCTGGAGCATCACGAAGAAAAAAATGAAGACTGAGATCTATGATCCGCAAAAGGCGCTAAAGCTTGCGGTAATGCTCGGCGCTGCTCTCATGGAGAACGGCGCCGAGATTTATCGTGTAGAGGAATCCATGCTCTATGTGTTACGTGCATATGGTGTCAAACAGATCGATGTTTATGTATTGCCGAACATCATTATTGTCACGATCGAGACCAGTGATGAGATCTCTTATACGAAGACCAAACGGATCTATCATCGAACGGTCGATTTTGAGCGCTTGATCCGGCTCAATGATTTTGCCCGGCGTTTGAGCAGTAAGCCGATCCCGCCAGACGAAGGGATCGATGCCCTGACATGTTATTGTAAAGGCTGTGGCTATTCGATGCCGACGATCTGGATCAGCTATGCGCTGGCGGCTGCATCGTTTGCCGTAATGAGTGGTGGTACGCTCTGGGATGCAGGCGTGACGATCATATGCATTTTTCTCGCACGTTTGGTGACGACGCCGATGGAAATGTATCATGCGAACAGCTTTTTTACGACGCTTGTGGCGACGTACATTCAGCTGACCATAGCGTTTGTGTTCTCTACGTATTTTGCATCACTGCATTTTAACAATATCATCATCGGTACGTTGATGATGCTCTTCCCGGGACGCGGTTTTATGACGGCGGTTCGCGATGTGATCGCCAGAGACTTGAGCGCGGGATTGATAGAAGCGATTGAAGCCATCGTCATTGCGGTAGCGATCGCGATTGGATCGGCGCTGGCTTATGCGACGTTTCCTGTATTGGTGGGGGTGATGCCATTATGATCATGAGTTGGATCGCGGCTTTTTTCGCGTCGTTTTTCTTTGCGATCCTATACGAAACGCGGGGAAAGCTTGTATTTTGTTCAGCGTTTTGCGGCTTATTGGGAAAGATCGTCTTTGATTTTCTGGATGGTTATAATATCGTGCTGCAATTCTTTGTGCCAACGGTCGTGATGTGTATTTACGCTGAGATCTTTGCTCGGGTCTGCAAGGTACCGGTGATGGTCATCACGACGATCGGGATCCTTCCGATCGTACCGGGGATGCGCTTCTATAATACGATCGATAGCCTGCTCAATAGCCACGTGGCGGATTTTTACTCCTATGGTGTAGATACTTTGTTATCGATGGGGGCAATGGCCATCGGGTTGGTATTGGTGAGCTCTTTGGCCCGCATGCTCAAAATGGTTCGTCGTAAGGTGCCAAAACGCCGTCGCTATCTGCCGCGCATGCGCTGATCTGAGGGGAGCGTGAGGGAAAATGAACCTGTCCGATCTTATTGCGATCACTTCGCCAGTGAAGGTGCATGCGGCACGGTGCATCCATCAGTTCTCGCCGCGTGCGACGTGTCGAAAGTGTCTGCGGTCTTGCCCAAACGGCAGTATTCAGCTGCAAGGGCAGATGATCAGTGTGGAAGCTTGCGATGGCTGCGGGCGATGCATCCAAGCGTGCTCGCAGAATGTGTTCGAAATGGATTTTCCGGATGCCATCGCTATGCCGGAAGGCACTGGGCCGCTCATCCTGGCGTGCCGCAAGGAGGATTTTCCTGACCAGCCGGTCTTGGCAACGGGGTGCCTGCAACAGTTCACATGGCTGCAGTTGGCGATGCTGGTGCATCGATTCGGTGAAGTTGTGCTCTATGCGGATCAGACAAAATGTGCTGATTGTGAAAATGACTGGTATCCGGAAGCGCAGATGATACTGATGGAACGTTACGGATTGTCTGATTACGCAAAACAGATCCGGATCTTTCGCGAATCGGATACAATGCGCGCATTTTTAGCAGAAACGTATGGAGACCTCAATACCCGACGTGAGTACATGCGCAAGCAACTGGCTCATGTGAAGGAAGTGGCTGAAAAATATACAAGGCAATCTTTAGAGGGGTATCTTGAAGCATTTCGCGAGACCGTTCATCCGGCACAGGCTCTGGATTTTGAAAAAACGCAGTCCCAGACGATGCTCCTGCATGAATTGTTTGCAGATAACACTTTTGATGAAAATGAGCGTGTATGTGAGCTGCCACTGGAGATGCTTGCAGCTTCCCGATGTCGGTTCTGTAAGACATGCGAGATGCTCTGTCCGTGGCAGGCGCTTGCCGTGATCGAAAAGGATGGCAATGCAGCGCTGGTGCATCATGATGTGCTTTGCGCGCGCTGCGGGCTGTGTATTGATATCTGCCCGGAAAATGCGCTGCACTGGGACCACGGACTGACTGCTGCTGATATTGCTGCCCCTCATTGGCGCATCGTAGCTCAGGGTACTGGCCAGATGTGTGCTCGGTGCGGAGAACTTTTTTATCCAACGGAAGACGGGCAGACGCTTTGTGCGATCTGTCGGCACAAGATCTGAAAAAGATCGCGCGCTCAGTGCATGTTGACTATTAGAGAATATAAGAAATGCCCTGGCAAGGATCATCCTTGCCAGGGCATTTGCATACAAAGCAGCAGATCTGACCTGCTGCTTTGTATGTTATTGTGCCATGTTGCTGTAAACGTTCTGGACGTCATCGTCTTCTTCAAGGGCGTCAAGAAGTTTTTGCATGCTCTTTTTCTTGTCTTCAGGAACCTCCGTGTAGTTGGAAGGGAGCATGGTGATATCACCGGAGATGACTTCGATATTTGCACCATCGATGGCATCACGGACTGCACTGTAATCTTCTGGTGCAGTAAGGATCTCATAATGGCTGTCTTCGATAGAAAAATCTTCTGCACCTGCTTCGAGGGCGAGTTCCATAAGTTCATCTTCACTCATAGGGCAGGTCTCTTTATCGATAGCGATGGCACCTTTACGTTCGAACATGAAGCTTACGCAGCCGTCAGTGCCAAGATTGCCGCCGCAGCGGTCGAGGTGGTGACGGACATTACCAGCGGTGCGGTTTTTGTTGTCGGTGAGGCATTCAATGATAAGGGCAACGCCGCCAGGGCCATACCCTTCATAGGTGATGTGTTCGTATTTTTCGCCGTCAGATGCACCGATACCTTTTTTGATCGCACGATTGATGTTGTCATTAGGCATGTTATCGGCTTTAGCCTTATCGATGGCCAGCTTTAATGCAGCGTTATAAGCTGGGTCACCACCGCCCTGACGCGCGGCAACGGTGATGTTGCGTGCGTGTTTGGTGAATGTGGTGGAACGCAGGCTGTCCATTTTGTTTTTCTTTCCTTCAATATTATGAATACGACCCATTCATATCTCTCCTTAGGTTTATTTTATGCGCATTTTTTATTATAATCTTCTGGGGAATCCATTGCAAGAGCAATTCAAGATAGAAAGGAATGATTTTGATGATAGCATTTGAAAAGATTTCCTGGCCTCAATTTTTAGAAGATTGGCGTCATCGGAATTTCATGCGTATCGAAGCGCCGGAGGATGTTTTTGGCGCTTTGAGATTGCCTGCCCGATCCACGGTTGGGTCAGCTGGTTACGATTTTTTTGCGCCTTATGATTTTTCATTGCATCCGGGTGAAGGTATTACGATATTAACAGGGATCCGTGCGGTGATGCCTGAAAATGTGGTATTGCTCGTTGCACCGCGAAGCGGCCAGGGAATGAAATATAAGCTTCAATTGACCAATACGATCGGCGTCATTGATTCTGATTACCAGTTTGCTGATAATGAAGGCCATATCATGATCGCTCTTTTTAATGATCATCGTGACGGCGCAGTCCTGGAGATCAAGCAGGGACAAGCGTTCGCGCAGGGGATCTTTTTGCCTTATCTGACGACAGATGATGACCATACCGCTGCCAAACGGACTGGAGGATTTGGCAGCACGGACGAAAAAAAGTCTTGACTTTACGCTTGTCTTACGATATAGTATCGGAGTGTCAAGGCGAAAAGGTTGACAGAGGTGTTGAAATGCCGTTATCAATGAACAATAGAAACCGCATGATCCGTCTGTTTGATTGTTACGAAGGATTACTGACAGACAAGCAGAAGACTCTGTTTAACTATTATTTTAATGAAGATCTTTCTCTCACAGAGATCGCAGAGCTTATGGGAACGAGCCGTCAGGCTGTTCACAACAGTATCAATCGTTGCGAGAGTACACTTGAATCTTATGAGTCAACGCTGGGCATGTTGTCGCGTTCAGATGAGGTTGATGCTGTGTTGGATGAAGCGATCGCGTTTATCTCTCAGCTTCTTGAAGGTGAGACGTGGCATGAGAAAGACGTTCAAAGAGTATTATCGCACTTAACAATGACCAGAAAGGCTGATTGATCATGGCACTTGATGGATTAAGCGAAAGACTGCAAGATGCCTTCGCCAAGCTCAAAGGCAAGGGTAAGATCAGCGAACAAGACATCAAAGACGTGCTTCGCGAAGTACGTGTGGCTCTTTTGGAAGCCGATGTAAACTATAAAGTTGTTAAAAGCTTCGTTGGGACGATCAAAGATCGTGCTATGGGGGCGGATGTGATGGAAAGTCTCACCCCTGGCCAACAGGTCGTAAAGATCGTTCACGAGGAACTCACCAATCTGATGGGTGGGGAGAACAAAAAGATCACTATCAGTTCCAAACCACCGACAGTCATTATGATGGTTGGTCTGCAAGGTTCGGGGAAGACTACATCTACAGGCAAGCTTGCGAGATATCTGAAAGACAAGATGCATAAAAGACCGCTCTTGGTCGCTTGTGATGTTTATCGCCCAGCGGCGATCCAACAGTTACAGGTATTAGGCAAACAGCTTGAGATTCCGGTCTATGAAGAAGGAGCAGAAAGATCGCCTGTTGATATCGCGTGTGATGCGCTTGCTCATGCGAAAGCGCACGGCAACGATGTCGTCATTATCGATACCGCAGGGCGCCTTCACATCGATGAAGTGTTGATGAACGAACTTGTCTCGATCAAAGAAGCGGTCGAGCCGCATGAGATTCTCTTGGTCATCGACGCGATGACTGGGCAGGATGCTGTCAATGTCGCTGAGCATTTCAATGATAACCTGGATATTACTGGTATCGTGCTGACAAAGCTTGATGGTGACACGCGAGGTGGTGCAGCACTCTCTGTAAAGAGCGTGACGGGCAAACCGATCAAGTTCACCGGGATGGGTGAAAAGCTTGATGCGCTCGAGCCATTCCACCCTGACCGTATGGCTTCACGCATCCTGGGGATGGGTGATATTCTGACGCTGATCGAAAAAGCTGAAGCGGAATTTGATCAGCAGCAGGCTCTCGAATTACAGGAAAAGATCAAAACGCAATCTTTTACACTGGAGGATTATCTGGCTCAGATGGACCAGTTACAGGGTATGGGTGATATTGAATCTATGCTTTCTATGATCCCTGGTGTGAGCAAAAAGATGCTTAAGAATGTGAAACTTGATGCAAAAGATATGGATCATACACGCGCCATTATCTTGTCGATGACGCCGGAAGAACGGCGCAACACAAAGATCATCAATGGCAGTCGAAGAAAACGTATCGCTGCAGGATGTGGTCTGAAAGTACAGGATGTCAATCGTTTGATCAAGCAGTTTGAGCAGTCTCAAACATTTATGAAGCAGTTTGGAGCCATGGCTAATGGTAAAGGTGCCAAAAAAGGCCGCCTGCCATTCTTTGGCTTGAAGTAATCATCATTTTAAGGAGGTGACATAATGGCAACAAAGATCAGATTAAGAAGAATGGGTGCTAAAAAGAAACCTTTCTATCGTATTGTTGTTGCTGACAGCCGTGCTCCTAGAGACGGTCGCAGCATCGAAGAAATCGGTTACTACAACCCAAACGTAAACCCTGCTGAGATCAAGGTTGATGTCGAAGCAGCTCAGAAGTGGCTGGCAAACGGCGCTCAGCCTTCCGATACCGTTCGCAGTCTGCTGAAAAAAGCTGGTGTGAAGTAATTTATTAGAAATGGACTGATATTATGGAAAACTTGGTTTTGCATATTGCAAAGTCTTTGGTTGATAACCCTGATGCGGTATCTGTCAAAATTAATGAAACACCAGAATCTGTGTCAGTGCAGCTTACTGTTGCACCAGATGATATGGGGAAGATTATCGGCAAGCATGGGCGGATTGCAAATGCGATTCGTACGGTTATGAAAGCCGCAGGCAATGTACAGCATAAAAAGGTTTATGTTGATATTGTCGAGTAAAAATATAATCCAGATTCGTCCGAGTCTGGATTTTTTGTTATGTAGAAATGAGGTTAATCATGGAAGAATTACAAATTCTTGGTAAAGTATATTTTAAACAGATTGTTACCGATTCCTATAAGAAAAAAACGGCTGCTGAAATTCAGAAACAGATCGATGAGATCGATGAGCAGCTTGCTGATTATGATAAAAAGATGAGCAAGACCATGACGGA
>CAUDRX010000067.1 GCA_958451915.1 uncultured Peptococcaceae bacterium | reverse complement strand
ACAGGATGTCGTACGACATCCTCTGCTCTCAGGGTATAAAAGCCGATCTCTTCAATGTTCTGCAGGATCTGATAAGCCTGGCGCAAGCCGCTCAGATTGGCTCTTGGCAGGTCGATCTGGGTGAGGTCACCGGTGACCACCGCCCTGGAGCCGAATCCAATGCGTGTAAGGAACATCTTCATCTGTTCCGGCGTGGTATTCTGGGCCTCATCGAGGATGATGAAAGCATCATCCAGCGTGCGCCCGCGCATGTAGGCCAGAGGCGCGATCTCAATGATCCCTTTCTCGATGTGACGCTGGGCTGTCTCCATGCCCAGCGCGTCATAAAGTCCGTCATACAGCGGTCTTAGATAAGGATCGATCTTCTCCTGCAGATCCCCCGGCAGAAAGCCGAGCTTTTCGCCGGCCTCGACCGCCGGACGGGTGAGGATGATGCGCTCCACCTCGCGGCGCTTGAGCGCCTGCACGGCCATGACGACGGCGAGATAGGTCTTGCCGGTGCCGGCAGGGCCGATGCCGAAGGTAATGGTCTTGTGGCGGATCATCTCCAGATATTCCTTCTGGCCCTTGGTCTTCGGGCGGATCTGTTTGCCGCGCGGCGTCATCAGAAGGACTTCGTTGAGCCCTTCCACCTCCGCGTTGGCCATCTGACGGGCGGCGTTGGTGAGGGCGTAATGAATGTCGCTCTCCTCCAGTTCCCGCTCCCCGGCCAGCGTGATGAGATGTTCAAAGAGCGTGCGCCCGCAATCAACGCTCTCCTTACTGCCGGAAAGCGTCAGCACATTGCCGCGGGCGACAACATTGCACAAGAGGTTAGACGTGATCAGACGCAGATAATGATCGGCCGGACCGAAGATGCGCGGCGCCAGCACGTCCTCCAAAACGATCTGTTCTTTATAATCGCTCAAGTTTTGTGTCTCCTTTTCACATGTCGGATTGTACACATGTTCCATTTTATTATACTCTATCCGACTTCTTTCGACAATCTCGAAAACAGTCTGCCGAAACCCCTTGCAATCGTGATTTTTAAAGGGTATCATTAGTACAAAATGTTCCATTCGGCAAAGGAGGCATCATGCTCAAGCTCATCCGCAATTTCAACCGCAACATCCACGAGAACATCGCCGAGAACCGGCGCGTCTTCATCCTCTATACGACGCTGCGCGTCCTCGTCATCCTGGCGCTCGTGCGCGCGATCATGAACGGCAACTACGACGGCGCCTTCATCTGTGTGCTCTCGCTCCTGCTCTTCCTGGTGCCGACACTGATGGAGAACGGCTTTCAGATCAAGATCCCGCCGCTGCTCGAAGGCATCATCTATCTCTTCATCTTCTCCGCAGAGATCCTCGGCGAGCTCAACCATTTCTATGTCGCCATCCCATCCTTCGACAGCATCCTCCACACCTTGAACGGTTTCCTCGCAGCCGCCGTCGGCTTCTCGATGATCGATCTTCTGAACCGCAACAGCCGCCACATCCAGTTGTCGCCCTTCTACCTCTGCATGGTCGCCTTCTGCTTCTCGATGACGATCGGCGTGCTCTGGGAATTCTTCGAATGCGCCGCCGACCATCTCCTGAACATGGACATGCAGAAAGACTTCATCGTGCACACGATCAACTCCGTCGCCCTTGACCCGAGCCATTCGCAGCAGGTCGTGCACATCAAGGACATCACCGAGACGCAGATCTTCACCGCTGACGGCCAGGTCTACACCATCGAAGGCGGCTACCACGACGTCGGCATCCTCGACACGATGAAGGACCTCTTCGTCAACTTCATCGGCGCCGTCGTCTTCAGCGTCTTCGGCTACATCATGCTCAAACGCCAGAGCGCCAACATCGCCGCCGACCTCATGGTGCGCCGCGTGCCCGACGACGCCGACGTCACCAACTACGCCTTCGCCGAAGAAGACGGCTTCACTGACGGCATCGACGAGAACGGCGATCCGACATAAAAAGAGCCATCCTGCCTTTGAAGTGCAGGATGGCTCTTTTATATATCTTTTCTCAATTCTTCTTCAGCGCCAGATAGTAGAACCCGGCGAGCATGATGCTGCCACCGATGACATTGCCGATGGTCACCGGCAGGAGATTGTCGATGAGGATGGACGGGAGCGTGAGCCCATCCATCTGCGCCTGAGTGATGCCAAACTGCTCAGTGGCCTGCGCGGCATAGGCGGCATCTCCTTTGGCAAGGAAACCCAGCGGCAGATAGAACATATTGGCCACGCTGTGCTCAAAGCCGCAGGCCACAAAGGTCCAGATCGGGAAAAAGATGCCCGCCACTTTGCCAACGGTATCTTTGGCCGTTGTCGCCAGAAAAACGGCGAGACAGACCAGGAAATTGCACCAGATACCGCTCACGAGCGCGTGGCCGAAACCGAGCTCAACCTTGCCCACAGCGGTCTTGATGGCATAGCCGGCCATGAGGCCGCCGGAAAGATCCAGCTGACCAATGTAAAAGACCGTTGCCGCCAGAAGCACTGCGCCGATGGCGTTGGCCAGGGCCACAAAGGCGAGGTTTTTGACAACGCCGGCAAAACGGATCTCACCGGTTGGGATCCCCAGTACGTTGAGACAGCTCCCGGTCAGAAGTTCCGAACCAGTGAGCACAATGGAGATCAGCCCTACCGGGAAGATGGCACCGCTGAGGATGCGCGAGATGCTCATGCTCTCGATCGCATGGCCCGCGATGAGGGCAGCGTCTGCGCCGAATGAGATCATCAGCCCTGCCATGATGCCCAACAGCAGCGTCTTCATGAACGGATAGTTGACCTTTCGGATGCTGTTCTGCGTGAGAATGTCGACCACTTCAAGCGGTGTATTGATACCTTGACTCACTGTCATCGCCCCTTTTCAGAAGATTTTCATGGTTTAGGCTTTATTATAGTCGATGGCCGGGCGCGGCGCCACCCTCTTTTCACGGGAATGCATCACGCATGAAAAAATCTCTTTATCGATGCCGCACCATCGGTTTGTCTTCCTGCGCCAAATATGCTAAAGTGAGGACAATGATACTGATAAGGACGTGATACCATGCCAACTTTTCCTTCTGCTGATCGCCGGACCGAGATCCATTATCGCATCTGGCCCGCTGCGGGCACGCCGCGCGCTGTGCTCGTGCTCTTCCACGGCATGCTCGAACACAGCGGCCGCTACGACGAATTTGCCCGGGCACTGAACGCCTCTGACATCACCGTCTACGCTCAGGACCACCTGGGCCACGGCCAGTCCATCCATGCCGAAAGCCTGCAGGGGCATTTCGCTGATACAGACGGCAACGCCTTCGTCGTGCGCGACTGTCTGCATATGCTCGAACTGGCCCACGCCGCCCATCCCGGGACACCGCTCTTTCTCATGGGCCACAGCATGGGGTCGTTTCTGGCGCGCCAGCTCCTGCATCAATTCACCCTGCCAGCACTCGCCGGCGTCATCCTCATGGGCAGCGGTCAGCAGCCTCACGCCGCTGTACGTTTCGCGCATGCTGTGACCAGCGCCCTGGCGGCACGCCGCGGTCCCCGCGAAAAAAGCCCGCTCCTCTACAAGCTCATCCTCGGCTCCAACAATCTGCGCTGTCACCCGCGCCACAGCGCCTTTGACTGGCTGAGCCGCGATGCCGCACGCGCCGCTGGGTTCGACCAGGATCCATTCAATGTCGACAACTTCACCGCCCAGGCCTATGCCGACATGCTCGGCGGTATGCTCACCAACTACGACCTGCGCCGCCTGGCTGTCCTTGACACCAGCGTACCGCTGCTCCTGCTCTCCGGCGACGCCGACCCGATCGGCGGCTATGGCCGCGGCATTCGTGCCCTCTACGAAAGCTATCTCGATCTCGGCTATGAGGACGTGACCCTCTGTCTTTACGAAGGCGCACGCCACGAGCTCTTCAACGAGACCAACCGCGATGAAGTGACCGCCGACATCCTTGACTGGATCGGCGTGCACCTGAACGTGCAGTGAGCACTGTTCCTGCGCATGAAAGGAGGCCCATGATGTCTGCTTCTGTCTTTCCTTCCGCTGATGGCCGCACACCGATCTTCTACCACGCCTGGCTGCCGGAGACAACACCGCAGGCGGTGCTCGTCTTCTTCCACGGTATGCTCGAGCACAGCGGCCGTTATGCCGCTTTCGCCCAGGCACTGAACGCACACGGCATCGCCGTCTATGCCCATGACCATCTGGGCCATGGCCGCTCCCTGGCACCAGAAGGCATCAGCGGCCACTTTGCTGATAAAGACGGCAATACGATCGTCATACGTGACTGCCTACACATGCTCGGACTGGCCCATGCCGCCCATCCCGGCGTACCGCTCTTTCTCGGCGGCCACAGTATGGGGTCGTTTCTGGCGCGCCAGCTTACCCATCAGTTCACCCTGCCGCCCCTCGCTGGTCTGCTCATGCTGGGATCGAGCCAGCAATCCCGGGCAGCGCTTGACGCTATGCGTCTCATCGTGGGCACACTGCGCCGCTGTTATGGCCCCCGTTATAAAAGCCCTGGTCTGCGCCGTATGCTCATGGCCGGCACTGGCTATGCCTCCAGACGCCGCGCCAGGATGGCCGATCAGGCCATGGCTGCCGATCCGCTGAACGGCGACAATTTCACCCTCGCCGCCTACTGCGACCTCTTCTGCGGCATGCGTACCAACTATGACCCGCGCCGTCTCGCCACCCTTGACACCCGCCTGCCAGTATGCATCCTCTCCGGCATGAACGACCCCGTCGGCGGCTGCGGACGTGGCAGTCGTGCCCTTGCCCAAACCTACGAGGACCAGGGCTTTGACGACGTCAGCCTGTACCTTTACGAAGGCCTGGGCCATGAGCTCGTCACCAGCGCTCAAGCCGCACGCGTGACCGCGGACATCCTCGAATGGATCGCAGCGCACCTGTAAAGCCCGACAAACCAAAAAGCGCCCTGTGCGTTCCCATCAATGGGACGCACAGGGCGCTTTGTCTTCTTATTTCAGGAAACCGTTGATGATCTGTTCTTCTGCTTCCTGCTCGGTGAGGCCAAGGGTCATGAGCTTGATCAGCTGTTCCCCGGCGATCTTGCCGATGGCGGCTTCGTGGATCAGGCTGGCGTCCACGCTGTTGGCCGAGAGCTGCGGCGAAGCAACGACATGGGCATCGTCCATGATGATGGCATCACATTCGGTATGGCCATAGCATTCGGTATTGCCGTTGATGCGGGAGATAAACTCCTGGAAGGAGTGGTCTTTGGCCACGCTGCGGCTGACGACGTTGGCACTGCAGTCCTTGCCGTTGAGATCGACAGAGAAATTGGTCTTGGCAACCTGATCGCCCGTGGTGAGGATCTTCTCGTGGATGATGAGGGTGGCGCCGTCGGCGAGATCCCCGGAGGTCTCACGGATGGTGTCGTCAATACCGGCGATCTGGGTGGTTTCCATCTCCAGCTCAGCGCCTTCAGCGAGATGCAGGATGGTCGTTGGGTTCATGATCTGTTTGCCGCGGCCGTCGCCTTCGCCGAAATGCTTTTCGACATAGCGCACTTTGGAGTTCTTGCCGACGTAGAAGGTGTGGATACCATCATGCTGGCTGTCACCGCCGCCCCCGCAGTTGTGGATGCCGCAGCCTGCGACGATGGTGACATCACAGTTCTCACCGATGTAGAAATCGTTATAGACCATGTCCTTGAGGCCGCTCTGCTGCATGATGACAGGGATGTGCATGGCTTCGTTGACGGTACCGTCCTTGACGTGGATCTCAATGCCCGGACGGTCGGTCTGCGGCACGATCTCGATGTGTGCGGTGGAGTTGCGGCCGGCGGCAGCGCCGTCGACACGGATATTGTAAGCCCCGATCGGCAGAGAATCGAGGTCGGCAACTTCTTTTAATAAACGTTTCTGGATCTCATCCATGGTTGGTCCCTCCTTTAATTACCCATCTTGTCCATGATCTTGGTGCAGCCGGTATTGAGGATGTGCGGCATGACTTCGCCCGGCGCGCCATCACGCACAACCTTGCCGTCCTGCATCATGATGATGCGTTCTGCGATGTTAAGGATGCGTTCCTGGTGGCTGATGATGAGGATCTTGCCCTGCGTCTTCTCGTTCATCTTTTCGAAGACAGAAATGAGACTCTGGAAGCTCCAGAGATCGATACCGGCTTCCGGCTCATCAAAGAGCGACAGTGCCGTGCTGCGCGCCAGCATCATAGCGATCTCGATGCGTTTCATCTCACCGCCGGAAAGGCTGTCGTTGAGCTCGCGGTTGATGTAATCGCGGGCGCAGAGGCCAACCTCGCTGAGATAGTCGCAGGCTTCGCTCAAAGTTGCCGTGCGGCCAGCCGCCAGGTTCAGCAGATCGAAGACCTGCAGCCCCTTGAAAGAGACTGGTTTCTGAAAAGCATAGCTGATGCCGAGGTTGGCACGGTCGGTGATGGTCAGATCGGTGATGTCCTGATCGTTGAAATAGATACGACCGCTGTTCGGCTTGATGATGCCGGCAATGACCTTCATCAGCGTGCTCTTGCCGCTGCCGTTCGGGCCGGTGATGGCAACGAATGGTTCATCGATCTCGAGGTTGACATCGTTGAGGATGTTTGGGCGTTCCTCAACACCGTAAGAAATATGTTCTAATTTCAGCATGGTAACTCCTCCAATGGTTATCAATATTGATCGAGCGCCTCTTCAAAGGCCTCCAGCATAGCGAGCACTGTGGCCGCGCTCTCCGCGGGCAGGCTCTGGGCCCCCGCGATCACCTTACGCAGGCGGCAGTCACGGTAGGCATAATAATTGGTGAGGATCTCACGCCCTGCGTCCGAGAGCCGGATGGTGACACCTCCTGCCTGCGGGTCCGCCTGGCGTTCGATCAGGCCTTTTTTCTCAAGCTTGGCCAGCGTCTGGGAAACAGCGCCCTTGGTGATGCCGAGAAGATTTGCGATCTGTGAAGCGATCACCGGCTGTTCATGGGCCACCACATCGAGCACCTGGGCTTCTGAGCCACAGACGGGCTCTTTGGTGCCAAACGTTTTTGGCTGCTTGGTCTTGGCGTTGTACTTGTTGATCAAACGGTACGCTGTGATATAGATATCCTTTCGTTCTATCAATAAAAACACCTCTTTGGATGACGGGCAGTTTAGCTGCTAAATCATCCACCTATTATTATACTGATGTGCAGGGGAATGAAAAGCCTTTTTTTCTGTTTTTTTATCAACGGTGTTTATTATAAGTAAAATCCGCACGCACAAAAAAGGCAGCTCCGCCAAGCTGCCTTTGGCACATCATAAAAAAGCGCCGGCTCCTGCCCACGCAGAAAGCCGGCGCTCTGACGGATCGTCTTAGTCGAAGAGGGCGAGGATGTCAGCTTTTGGCTGAACGCCAACGGACTGATTGATGATCTTGCCGTCTTTCACTGCCACGAGGGTTGGGATACTCATGACACGGAAAGCGGTAGCCAGTTCGGTCTGTTCGTCAACGTTGATCTTGCCGACCTTAAGATCGGTGCGTTCTTCAGCGATCTGTTCAACGATCGGACCGACCATACGGCAAGGGCCGCACCATACTGCCCAGAAGTCGAGCAGGACAGGTTTGTCGCTCTTGATGACTTCTTCTTCGAAATTTTCCTTGGTAATGGTAACTACTGCCATTTGATAGATTCCTCCTTAGGGATACGTTGCCTATAGTATAACATACTTTGCCAAGTTTGAAATCAAAAAATACTGATAGGCGCTATTATTTCTGCGCTTTCATCCCGGCGCGCTTCATTGCGTCGAGCTCACACATGAAAAGGTCGTAATAATCGTCTTCCCCAAGCAGCACCGGCGAATTCTCGCCGCCGCCATTGGTCGCACGCCGCATGGTCGCATAGTCCTGCTCGCCTGCAAAGGCAAGCTCAGCGATATCAAGGGGAAAGCCCAGCGCCGTTGCCCGCTCGCAGAAGACCTCTTCGCTGTTGGCCAGGTCACGGGTCTCGAGCAGGCTGTCGCGCACTGCTGCGTCCGCTTTGGCAAGGCCGCGCAGACCTTTGATCGCATCCTGAAGATCCATCCTTGTCGCCTCCTTCCTCTCACACACGCCGGTGCGCTCAGTTCCCGAGCAGGAAGTCGAGCACGTTCATACCGGTGGACGTTTCTGCTCTGTAAAGTTCGGTGTAGCCGCATTCTTCACAGCTAATGGTCACAAAGCGTTTGTTCTGCACATCGAAGACCTTCGCAAAACCGCCGCCTGCAGCCTGAAACTGATCGCTCTCAAAATGGGTGCAGCCACATTTTGGGCAGACATACTGCCGTTTTTCAAAATCTCTCTTTGCCATAGGGGCACATCCTTTCTGATTTCATGCTTCGAGGGCCGACAGCTGCGCACGCGCCACTGCCAGATCCTCGGGGGTATCGATCTCCATGAGCAGGTGCGTACTGTAAGACAGCGGTGCCACCTGCATCGCCGGCCACACATCTGCCGCCGCAGTCTCGGCGTAGATCGTGGTCTCGCCGCGTCCGCACGCCGCCTCCACCTGTGCCAGCCAAAGCGCTAAGGCGCGCGCGCTGAGTTTGTAAAAAGGCATAAAGTTGACACAGTCGGCACCGAAAAGATCGACGGCCACTGCATCGATGATGCCATTTCTGACACGCGCCTTGAAATCCTTCTCATTGAGCGGCGGTGTCGCGTCACAAGCCGCCAGGTCCATCTGTGGTGCTGCCAGCACGGTATCCAGCCAGCTTTCGTCAAAGACCAGATCACCGTGCATCACGAGAAAATCTCCGCCCTGCAGGTGAGGCGCCGCCAGATGCATCGAAACGATGGCGTTGGAATGGGCATAATCGGCGTTCTCTACAAAGGTAAAGCGCATCCCGTCCGCCGCGAAAGGCGCCGCCGCCTGCTCGATCTGCGATGCCAGATAGCCAGTGCTCACGACCACCTCATCCACGCCTGCCCGATGGAGGAGGCGGAGCTGACGCGAGAAAATAGTCTCCCCGCCGGACAGCGGCACCAACGCCTTGGGTCGTTCTGCGGTCAGCGCACCAAGCCGCGAACCGCGCCCGGAATTAAAGATAAAAGCTTTCATCGATCCAGCCCCCAGAGCGCCTTACGGTACATTGCCACGAGATCGTCCTCATCCACCTGCACCGGGAAATTGCTCAGGCGCTGCACATTGACTGAAGCCGCCAGCGTGCCCAGGTCGTGCTCATCTTCAGGCACCCAACTGTCGTCCAGACCGGCTTTGCGCCAGAGCGCCAGAAAGGCCTCGAGTCCCTCTTCCGGCGCTGCCTGACGCTTGCCGCAGACAAGGCCCGCCAGATCAGCCAGCCGTGCCTGGAGCGCTGCATCGTCCACGTGCAGCAGATGGTCCCAGGCCGCCGGTAAGCAGACCGCCGCGGCATGGCCATGACGCAGGCCGTAAAGCGATGTCAGCTGATAACACATGGCGTGGGCCGCCGTCGTCGTCGTCAGGTTGATGGCACGTCCGGCAAAGTTCGAAGCCGCCATGACCGCGCCGCAGGCCGCTTCGTCACCAGCCAGATAAGCATCAGCGCTGGCCGTGAGCAAGGCAATCGCCTGGGCCGAAAAAGCACGGCTTTCATCCGTGGCACGCATGGACCAGTAAGATTCGATACTGTGACAGAGCGCATCCAGGAATGTCGCGGCGCGTTCCGCATCTGGCAGGCTCAGGAGCTGCGCAGGATCGAGGATGGCAACTTCCGGCAAAAGATCGGGATGGCTCACAGAATGTTTCTTACCGCCGATATAGATCGTCGCAAAGTGGGTCGATTCGCTGCCTGTGCCCGCTGTTGTCGGCAGCGCCACATGCACCACCGCCAACGGATCTGGATGGGTCAGCCGTTCCAGGGTTGTGTCTGCCGGATCCGTGCCGCCGATGGCCTTGATCGCCTTTGCCACATCAATGGCGCTGCCGCCGCCAATGCTCAGGATGCCGTCACAGCCTTCACTCTGGTACATCGCCCAGCCTGCCAGCACCTGCTCTGCCGTTGGGTTCGGTGCAAAGCCGTCAAACTGCGCATAAGGCATGCTCCGCCGCTCCAGCTCTTCAGCCACGCAGCTGCGCGCCAGGCCGCTGCGGCTTACGACGAGCGGTTTCGTCACGCCCAGCCGTGTCAGGAGCAGCGGCACATCGCCTGCCATCGCCACCTCCGCGGCAGCCGTTCCGTCCGCCAGGGCCAGCGCGCCGCCCTGCCGTTCAAAGATCGCTTGTTCCATGGTTTTGATCACCTCTTCAAAAGTTCTGCATGATACCTATATTATAGCACAGCCAGCAGACGAGGCAAAGTCAGCGCCTGCGCCCCGCATTTTCCGGCAAAAAACGCCCCGCGCTTCTGTGCAGAGAGCGTGGGGCGTTCATCATATCCATCAGAGTTCGCCGCGTTCCTCGAGAGGTACGTAGCTGAGGTCGTTGGCATCGAGGTAGAAATAGGCAGGGCGCATGATCTTGCTGTCCATGACCTGCTCAAGGCGATGTGCCGACCAGCCGGCGATGCGCGCAGTGGCAAAGAGCGGTGTGAAGAGATCGGCTTCAATACCCATCATCTCATAGATGATGCCGGTGTAGAGGTCGATGTTCGGACAGATGTTGAAATCCTGACCCTTGCGTTCGCGCAGGATCTCCTGCGTCATGCGGGTGATGCGGTCGAGAAGGTCATACTGCGCTTCAAAGCCGGTCTCTTTGGCGAGCACGGCAGCCTTTTCCTTGAGCAGAACAGCGCGCGGGTCGCTCAGGGTGTAGACGGCGTGGCCCATGCCATAGATGAGGCCGCTGTGGTCAAAGGCTTCCCCGGCGAGGATCTTTCTGAGGTAATCGGCGACTTCGCCGTCATCGTTCCAGTGGCGCACATGTTCCTGGATGTCCTTGACCATGGCGTGGGCACGCTGGTTCGCAGCGCCATGACGCGGCCCCTTGAGGGAACCGATGGCAGTGGCGATGGCCGAGTAGGTATCGGTACCGGAGGAAGAAACGACATGGGTGGCAAACGCAGAGTTGTTACCACCACCGTGGTCAGCCTGAAGGATCAGGCAGAGATCGAGGATCTTCGCTTCCAGCGGTGTAAACTCGCTGTCCTTGCGGATCAGATGCAGGATGTTCTCAGCGGTACTGCCGTTTGGCAGCGGCTGATGGATGATCAGGCTCTTGTTGTTGAAATAATGCTCCTTGGCAGCATAAGCATAGGCGACCATGAGCGGCATCTTGGCAATGAGGTCGAGGCACTGAGCCAGCACGTTGCCGAGTTCGATGTTGTCTGGATCCTCATCATAAGAATAGAGTGAGAGCACAACGCGCTGAAGCTTGTTCATCAGGTTATTGCTTGGGATGCGCAGAAAGATGTCTTCTTTGAAATTATCCGGGAACACACGCCGGCGCTGCAGGGTCTTCGAAAACCAGTCGAGCTCCTGACGGTTTGGCAGAGAACCAAAGACAAGCAGATGGACGATCTCTTCGAAGCCGAGACGGTCTTCTTTTTCAAATCCGTGCACAAGATCAGTGATCGGGATGCCGCGGTACATGAGCTGGCCTTCACAAGGGATCTTTCTGCCGTCTTCAACGGTATAGCCCTTGACTTCAGAGATACGGGTGATACCGACAAGCACACCCGTGCCGTTGGCATTTCTCAGGCCGCGCTTGATGTCATATTTTGCATACAATTCCGGAGAGATGGAATTGTTCTCTTTGAGGTAGTGGATCTTACTGGCGATGGAGGCGCGCAGCTTATCGATCTCAAGAAGTGGTTCGTTGTGCATAGAACGAGCTCCTTTCCATAG
>CAUDRX010000066.1 GCA_958451915.1 uncultured Peptococcaceae bacterium | reverse complement strand
CCATCCCCAGCGCCCCCAGCCCGGTGAAGAGGGCCAGCGCCCGGTGCAGCAGCGCCCAGGCCCCCAGCCAGAACAGCAGCCGCAGAAAGAGCGCCAGCGTGTGCACGAGCGTGCTCTCAAAGAGCAGTACCGGGTCTGCCGCCACATCAGCGCCATAAGCGCCCGTCCAGGCGTAGAAGGCACGCGTACTGAGGCTTGTCATGAGAAAGTTCACTGCGACCAGCACCGGATAAAAGAGCAGCAGCACCGATACCTTTTCCACCAGCGTGCCACGCCAGAAAAGCAGCAGAAACGCCAGGAACACCGCCATCGTAAAGAACACACTGTGCCATTCTCCGGCATAGATGATGGCATCACAAAGCCATCCGCAGAGCAGAAAGGCCGCGACCCTGAGCGCGAGCGGCCCGCGAAGCGGCAGGAAGGCACGCATGAGCGCAAAGAACACCCATGCATAGCCCCACGTCAACACCAGGGAAACGAATGAAAGCACCGTCGTCATAGCGCATTCCCCCAGTGTTCTGCCAGGCGCGCCATGAAGGTCTTGCGCTTCGGCTGGCTGATGGGCAGGCGTTCACCGCTGGTGAGTGTGATCTCCAGCTTCTGCACCCCCTGAACATAGCGCAGATTGACAATGTAGCTGGTATGACAGCGCACGAGGTCCGTCCCGGCAAGTGCTGCTTCCATTGCCTTCATGCTCCTGTGGTAGCGCAGATCCCCCTGCTCGGTGTGACAGAGCAGACTGCGCCCCTCGGTCTCGATAAAACGCAGGCTGCTCAGCGGCACCCGGTGATGCCCGTTCTCATCACTGATCACAAGCGCTGGCTGCTCTTTGCGCCGCTGGCGCGCTATGAACTTGTCCATCTCTGCTTTCAGGCGCGCGTAACCGATGGGCTTGATAATGTAATTGGTCGCCTGGACATCGTAACCCTCCAGGGCATAGTCGGTGAGCGTCGTGAGAAAGATGATCGCCACCTCGCTGTCGAGACGGCGCAGCGCACGCGCCGTCTCAAGGCCATCGAGCAGACGCATGCGGATGTCAAGAAAGATCAGATCGAGCGTCGGATCATAATGCTCGACAAGGTGCATGCCATCGCTGTAGGCAGAGACCTTGAGCGCACAACCACTTTCCCGGCTGTAGTGTTCAAGCATCTGACTGAGATGAGCGACGAACGGTCTTTCATCGTCACAGATCGCAATATGTAACATAAAGCATCCCTCTGAGATAATAAGATCAACGCCTTTATTATAGCAGAAAGGCTGTTCCGTTTCGAGAGAAAAAGGCAAAAAAAAATGAACGCTTGCTTAATTTTCTGCAAACGTTCATCTCTTTTATCGATAGCCGCGGCGACCGCGCAGGGCAATGGTGGCACAGCAGTTGATGATGACTTCTTCAACGAAGGCATCCATATCGAGCCCTGCTGTGCTCTTGCTCCTGACATCGCTCTCTACGAGATAGAGATAGACCCGTGAGAGCACATCCGTCTCAAGGCGGCGCGACTGGTTGATGAGCTTTTTAACGTAAAATTCATGGCGCTTGATCTCAGCACGGATGGCCGCCGGGCCCATGCCTTCGGCGAGCATAGACTGCACCTCCAGCAGGCGGCGCACAGTATCTTCAAGCTGGCGCAGGACCTGCGGCGGTTTGCTGCCGAGATAGAGGCAGTCTTTATAAGAAGCGAGGGCCGTGGTGGTGCGCCCTTCCACAAGGGCGTCGGTGAGATTGAAGATGGTCCGCGACGGCGTCGGCGTGACAATGGCGGCAACGTCCTCTTCTGTAATGAACACATCATCGCTGTCGGCGAGATAGAGTCGCAGCTTTTCGAGCTCGCTGGCCAGAAGGAGTGTGCCATCCTGGGGCGCAAGGTCTTCCATCATAGCAAGGGCCTGCGGTGTGAAAGACTTGCCCAGCTTCTTTGCCTCCGCGCGCAGCCAGGGCACGATGTCGCGGCCTTTCGGCTGCAGGCACTGGGTCGCATCGGCGGCATCAATGACCTTCCTGAGAAAGGCGCCGGGCGCTTCATCACTCGTAAAACGCAGGATCAGGAGCGCATCAGGATTAGGCGCGGCACAAAAATCGAGGAACTCTTTTTCCTCTTCAGCGGTAATGAGCCCCTTTTTGCGTGCGCCGGCGGCCAGGAATGCCGGCTCCCGCACAACAATGACACGCCGCGCAGCCATAAAAGGCAGGCTGCGCGCCAATACGAGTATCTGTGACACGCGCGTCTCTTCACCATCAATACGCTCAAGGTTGAAAGGGCGGGTGCCCTCATCAGGGAGCACCCGCTCTATCAAAGCTTCTATTTCGTTGTCCATGCGCAGCCCGTCATTGCCATAGAAGAGACGCACGCCGCCCGGCAGGCTCATCGCCGGCCTCCGCGCGGATCATGGGTATTGCGTTCTTTGATGCGCTGCTCAAGTCCCTGGCGGCCTGCAGAAGACCCCACGGACGGGTTCTTCATCGCATTCTTGCTGAGGCCGCTGCCGCCGTGGGCGCCGCTCTTTGGCGCCGGACGCTGGCCTTGCGCCTTGCCCTGCTGCGGTGCGCGGCCGCTGGCTGGGCGGTTCTGCTGTGGGTGGCTCACGCGCGCCGGCGGAGTCGCATGCTTGGCACCTGCAGGCTTTTTGGCAGCAGGCTTTCTGGTGCCGCTCTGACCGCCGCCTGGATGCGTTGGCCGTTTAAAGAGATTCATCACGATCACAGCCACAAGAGCGATGGCCAGAAGCACCGTCAGGAGCATCAGCCAATTGAAACCAGCCTGGGCAGAGTCTTCGGCAATGAGAGGCACCTCGTCAATGACTTCGTCACCATCGTAGATCTGCATGACACCGACTTCATCACCGGCGTTGATCGGCAGCTCTGCCTGATTGATAACGATGGCCGAACGGAAATTGCTGCTGTTGCCCTGGGACGTGGTCATTGCGTAATCCGCACTGGCGGCGATACGCACCGACTTGTCGCCTTCAAAATTGAGGGTGGTCGCGACTTCATCCTTGGAGACAAGGTCAACGACGTCGGTGTTCTCCATGCCAAAATCCATCACACTCTGCATCTGCAGGTAAGCGCCGTCTTCGCTCTCACAATCCATCATCACGCCGATCACCGTGCGCTCGCCCTTGCTGATGCTGGCAGCAAGATTGAGCGGATCACTCTGGCTGATCTTGATGCCGATCGCCTGCTGTTCCACATTCTGCATGCCGTTGACATTCGTCACGGTATCCTGGTTCATCTCGCTGTCCCAATCAAGGGTCGGCTGGATCGCCAGTTCCACATACTTTGGCAGACTTGACGCATGCGCTGCCAGGATCGCCATATCCTGTGCTGTGGTCGTCTGGTCTTCAGCGGAACCATAGACCGATGCGAAAGTGGTATCTTCCATGCCCAGTTCTTTGGCGCGGTTATTCATCTCAGTCACGAAATCATCCGCAGACCCGGCAAGATGGCTGGCCGCTGCGATGGCTGCATCGTTGGCGTTGTAGATGATGATGCCTTCGAGCAGGCTGTTAAGACTGATCTTTTCCCCCTTGCGCAGATAGAGACGGTTACCGTCGTTGGCATTTTCCGGGATCTCTGGCACCGTAACAGAATCGTTGAGATTGCCCTCTTCGATGATCAGCACCGCCGTCATCATCTGGACCAGGCTGCCCGGGTCGAAGGATTTGTTGTAATCATTGCCGAACAGGACCTGGTTGGTGTCACCATCGATCACGCAGTAACTCGCTGCGTCAACCTCTGGCAGGTCCTCCGTCAGAACATCTGCCGACGCCATCCCCGGCATCAGGCCCAGGCACATCACCAGGACCATCAGGGCCGATAAGACTCTTTTTTTCATTAAATGCTCACTCCTTGATATCATCCCTTTTGACTGATTTGGTTAAAAAATGTCTATTACTAAAGAAAAATACTCGCAATTATAATTATTGTATACTATAATCAATATGGTGACCAGTCTTTTAACGTTACAAATTGGAAATAATGTATCATTGAACGAGATTTTTTTCATTTATTACATCTATTATGTACAAAGCCCTTGCAAAATCCGCAGCAGTCGTGTATTATAATATTCGTATCTGGGGGTATGGCGCAGTTGGGAGCGCGTCTGAATGGCATTCAGAAGGTCAGGGGTTCGAATCCCCTTATCTCCACTCAACACATCTGAACGATCGGATGTGTTTTTTTGTTGTCTGAAAGTACGAAGAGGACCACTGTCGGAAGCAGTGGTCCTCTTTTTTCATTGATCTTCATTTATTCTCCAAGAAAACGCTGCAGCATGGCGGCCACCTGCGCGCGGACAGCTGGCCCCTGCGGATCCAGCGTGGTCTCGCTGGTGCCAGTCAAAAGCCCCTGAGCATGAGCCCATGCCACGGCGTCAATGGCCCAGTCAGAGATGGCGCTGGCATCTTCATAACCGGAAAGATCACTGCGTGCGCTGTCGCTCTCACCACGCCACTGGTCGTAACGCTGGAGCATGGCGGCAAGCTGTTCGCGGGTCACGGCATCATCGGGGCCAAAAGTGGCATCGTCGTAGCCGCTGATGAGCCCTTCCGCGACACCCCAGCGCACGGCGTCGGCATACCACGCGCCAGAGGCAACGTCTTCAAAAGGCACATCGGTCTCTGCGGCAGGCGCGCCGGCGAGGCGATGCAGGATGCTCACGATCATGCCGCGCGTGGCTGCTGTATCCGGAGCAAAGGTCGTGGCGCTGGTGCCGGTCAGCCAGCCTTTGTCATAAGCAAACTGCACCGCATCTTCGTACCAGGCGCCTGGCTGAATGTCTGTGAAGATCTCTGTGACCGATAGGACGGCATCTCTGGCAAAGGTCACACTGATCGTGACCGTTCCCCAAGGCTGGATGTAGGTATAGCTGCCGTCGTCCTGAGCGGTGACTGCGACCGCCTGACCACGCCGGTCGGTGACGCTGACGCTTTCAACATGATAGCCCGCATCCGGTACTAGTGTGATGGTCACCGTTTCACGATAGGCAGGCGCGCTGGTCGAAACCTCCACACTGCCGTTGGCACTTGCTTCCAGCTTCACGCCTGGCTTGTCCAGCGCAGCGGAAGGCGTATCCTGCACAGGGATAACGAGTTCTTCAGCGGTCACAGGCTCAGCACCTGCTACATCACGGAAGAGCAGCCCGCAGTGATCGCAGGCATAGTGGGCTTCCATACCGGTCTGACTTGTGGTCGCATCCACGCGCTCAACAAAGTGCAGCGCATGAAGGCAGTGATGACCACAGACGGAACAGTCCCCATCCTGCCAGGTATGTGCAGCTTCCGGCCCGATAACAGCCTGGCAGCAGGGATAAACCCTGGTATGGGTTGTCGCCGTTGTGGTCCAGACCGCTTCTTTGGCGTGGTTTGTCGGGTCAAGGCTGCCATAGCGGCCTTGGCAAGTGTCGCAGACGGCCTGAAGGATGCAGGATGCCGTGCCGCCGCTGCATGCTTCTTGTTCCTGCTCCGTACAGCCGCTGATGGTACAGCTCCTGAGATGATGCCCTTGGCCGTCACTCTGCCATGCGCTGAACACATGCGCGGTCTTTTCAAACTTCGCAGTCAAGGTGCGATCACTCGCTGCTTCAAAAGTATAGGAAGCGTCAGTACTCACGTTGTTCTCGCCTTCAAACCAGCCGCTAAAACGATAATGCGGATCGGCGGTCGCTGTCAGGGTGACAACCTCCCCTTTGGTATATTCAGCGGCACCGCTGACTGTGCCACCTTCTGAGGACGCTGCATTGATCGTCACCCTGCCGCGGTCAATGGTATCAGCTGGCTGTTTTTCGGCAACGGCACCGATCAGGGTGCCATTGCCCACGATACTGCCCTTGTTCGTCAGGATGATGCCGTCCGGAACAGTCAGCGTATTACCCTTTTCGATCGTCAGCGTCGTGTCTTTAGGGATCTCGAACGATTGGCTCAGTGTGGTATCGCCGTAAACCTTGCCATCACCATTTTCAAATATGATCCCCTTCCACAGAGGGTCCGCAAGATCTTGTCTACCACTTATATCATAAATAGCACTCGCATTTTCTCCCCCAGCATAAGCAAAAATGATGCCGTTTCCCTGAGCCCCTGTTGAAAATGTACTTGGATCACTACTGGTACTTTTAAATCCACCACCATTGCCTATGCCATCGCCACAATTTTTAGACCCAATACCACCGGTCGCTATAACATACCCTCCATCAATTATGATGGAACCGCCTGCATATCCTGAATTTGATCCACCACTCCCTCCAATTCCGGCTCCACCGTTATCAGTTCCATCTCCACCATTGGCTATAATAGTACCACCACTGATCAAAATAGTCCCTTTGTTTCTATTACCACTTCCAGAACCAATACCAGCCCCGCCATCCTTTCCGTCAGCTTTTACAACGCCACCATTGATCTGAACACTGTCGCAATTTCCACTGCGACCGCCGCCAATACCGGCCCCGCCACCAATACCGCCAGTAGCCGTAACGTTTGCACGTTCATTGATGATGATGCTATCTACTTTAGAGATTCCATCTCCTCCACCTATGCCCGCACCATTACGCCCACCAGTAGCGTTGATCTCACCACCATAGAGATTGATCTTACCTGTAGTACCTTTACTGCTTCCGCCAATTCCGGCACTATTTCTATTTCCTTCCACATCAATTATCCCACCATGAATATTGATCGTGCCTGCATCAGGCGCATTTTTACTGCCCCCAATCCCTGCATACTCTGCATTTTCTGTTATAATCTTTACATTTATAGTGCCCGGAACAGCATCTGAGTTCGCTTCCTGTCCATATATTGAAAGGCTTGATCCTTCATTCACCTGGATACCATTTTGACACTCAAAAGAACTGCCATTCATCAAGATCAGGTGAACATCTCCATCAATCTTTATCCGATCATATGTCTTAATAATTGTGTCAGTAGCCTGTACAACGTACCATCCACCATTATCATCATTCCAGTCAGTATCTCCAGGCTGCACAAATTCATATGCATCCGGTCCTAAGACTTCATTCTTCCATACATGGTTTAAATCATCCCAACTCTCATACTGTATCGCACCACTTTCGTCCATAGGCTCATCTTCTGCCGTCCATCCAGCCTGCGGCACCGCCGTGCTGAGCAAAGCCCCGCAAAGGGCCCATGCACAGCAGCCGCGCCATATGTGTGTCTTTTTCATGTCTGCGCCTCCTCTTCATTCAAACATTGCTAATATGTTTCCATTATACAGGATGGTGAAATATTCCGAAAGCATTTTTCGCAAAAACTGCATAAAAAAAGGACGTTTCTTCAAAACGTCCTTTGACATCATTCTCGATTTCGTTCCCATCTGCATCCGGCGGACAGGATCAGCCCCAGACTTCTTCTGCGATCGTCTTGACGAGGGCAAGCTTGGCCCACTGCTCTTCTTCACTCAGCTTATTGCCGATCTCGCAGGAAGCAAACCCGCACTGCGGACTCAGATAGAGACGGTCCAGCGGCACGATCTCCGCGGCTTCGCGGATGCGTGCGATGACGGCATCCTTATCCTCCAGCTGCGGCGTTTTCGTCGTCACGAGGCCAAGCACGACCTTCTTATCCGGCGAGACCTGACGCAGACAATCAAAGCTGCCAGAACGCGCATCGTCAAACTCCAGATAGAGTGCATCCACATTCTCCTGTGCAAAGACAAGATCCGCGATCGCATCATACGGGCCGCTGCAAGCCCAGGTCGAATGAAAGTTGCCGCGGCAGATGTGGGTATTGATGACCATATCCTGCGGCTTGTCTTCGATGGCAAGGTTGTTGATCGTCAGGAAAAGCTTCTTGATGCGTTCGATGCCTGCCGCATCCGTGGCAAAAAACTGGGTGTTGCGTTCATCGACCAATAGTCCCCAGGTGCAGTCGTCGAGCTGAAGATTGCGGCATCCAGCCGCGTAAAGCGCCTGGATGACCTGCTTATAGCCTGCTACGATGTCGGCAACCAGCGCCTCTTCGTCAGGGTAGTAACGACGTGTACTCTCGGCATTCATTGGCATGATGAACTGTTCCAGAAACTGTGCCGGTGCCGGGATGGTCTGCTTGGCAACGGTATGCGCATCCTCGAACTGCTTCACAAATTTAAAATGCTCTACAAACGGATGCTCCTTCACCGAAAGCTTGCCGGTCAGGAAGGTATCGTCGATCTTCGCCGCCTCTCCCTGAAACTGCAGGCCGCGCTCCGTCGCCTGATGGCCGACCCCTTCAAAGCCCCACATAAAATCCAGATGCCAGGTCGCACGCCGGAACTCGCCATCGGTGATCACATGATACCCCGCCGCCTTCTGTTTGGCGATAAGGTCGGTGATCGCCGCGTCTTCCACCGCTTTCAGCGCCGCCGCATCCATGTGCCCAGCGGCATAGTCCGCACGCGCCTGTTTCAGCGCAGCCGGACGCAGGAAACTGCCCACATAATCATAACGGAATGGTGTATAAGATTGCATATTATCTACTCCTTCACTAGGTTTTCAGTGAGGTTTATTATAGCGAAGTCGCAAGCATCTGTATAATATCTAAAAAAAGCGGTTCGCGATAGTTTCAATCTATCACAAGCCGCTTTAAGATCTCGATGTACCGTTCTGCCAGCCGGCTCAGCACCACCCGCTTATGGGTGATGATACCGATCTCCATGTGATCATCCACATCCAGCGGCACCGCCACGATGTTACGCCCATTCAGCGCCTCGTTGATGACACCGCTGCAGATCGTGTAGCCGTTCAGCCCGATGAGCAGGTTAAAGAGCGTCGCACGGTCGCAGACGCGGATGTCCTTGCTGCTCTCAAGGGTGCTCAGGATCTCCTCTGAAAAATAGAACGCATTGTGATCTCCCTGTTCGTACGACAGGCGCGGATACGGCGCCAGGTCCGCCAGCGTCACTACCGACTGCCGCGCCAGAGGATTGCCCGTCCCCACAAAGACATGCGGCCGTGCCACGAACAGCCGCTCAAAGACCAGATCATGCTCACGGAATGTCTTGCACAGCACCGTTTCATTGAAGCTGTTGAGATAAAGCACCCCCACCTCGCTCTTGAGCCGTGCCACATCCTCGACGATCTCATACGTCTGCGTTTCACGGATGCGAAAATCATAGCACGCCCCGCCATACGCATCCAAAAGCGCCACAAATGCTTCCACCGCGAAAGAATAGTGCTGCGTCGACACGCAGAACTGCTGCCGCACCGGCGCTGTGCCCGCATAACGCTCTTCGATCAGCCGCGTTTGCAGCAGCACCTGCCGCGCATAGCCCAGGAACTCTTCTCCCTCCGTCGTCACCTCTACACCTTTGTTCGTACGGTTAAAGATCGTGATGCCAAACTCGCTCTCCAATTCGCGGATCGCCGCCGTCAGGCTCGGCTGGGTGATAAAGAGCCGCTCCGCCGCTTTGCGCAGGGTGCCCGCCTCTGCCACCTCCAGCACATACCGCAGCTGCTGCAGCGTCATCGTATCTCCTCCGTCAAGCGTGCCAGGAGTGCCTCAAGCCCCGTTTCCAGATCCCGATAGGTCTGCTCAAAATCGCCCGTATACCAGGGATCGGCAATGTCGCGCTGCTCACCCGCCAGCTCCAGCAGCCGGTGGATCTTGCCCGCCGCATCTCCGCCAGCGATGCGCGTCATATTACGGATGTTCGCCGCATCCATGCCAATGAGCCAGTCACATGCCGCATGATCCGCTGCCGTCATCTGCCGCGCCCGATGATCGCAGACCGGCACCCCTTTTTCTTCCAGTTTCGCCCGCGCCGGCGGATAGATCCGATTGCCGATCTCCTCCCGCGACGTCGCCGCCGAATCCACCAGCACATCCGTGATGCCACGCGCCAGCAGCATCTGCCGGAACATATTCTCCGCCATCGCCGAACGACAGATATTGCCGTGGCAGACAAACAGGATTTTTCTCATTTTGCATACATCCCTTCATAAGCCTTCAAGCCCTTGATACGACCGGCTTTGCGGCGTTTTATTTGATATCTTTCTAAAATACAGATCATACATAAATCTCCGTAAATCTACGCCAAAATTCCCTAAAATGGTGTAAATTTGGTGTAAACCACATCGTGCTCTTTACCCCGAAACAGCTCGTTCCTCAGCAGTTGGAAATGCCAGAATTTCTGCCATTTGCGCCTCAGCCTGAATATAACTCATATGAGTGTACACATTCATTGTCACGCCAGCGTCAGAATGTCCCATCAAATATTGCAGATTCTTGATGCTCATCCCTGCATTTGCCATATTCGTGCAAAATGTATGTCGAAACACATGCGGTGTAATATGTGGGAGTGGTTGCTCGGGATGCAGCTTTTTATACTTCTTCAACGCCCAACGGAACTCATTTTCAATATGTAACGCTACTTTTGGCCGATCATTCTTGTCCAGCAAGATAAATCCGCTGTACCCATCCACAACCATCTCCGTTTTAAGCTGCTTGCGCCGACTGACGATCTTCTGCAAGCTCCGGTAAACGTCTTCCGTCATTGGAATGAATCGACACCCAGCCTCCGTCTTTGTTTTCTCGACGTAATATTTGCCGCCGCGTTCTCGGACAAGCTGATGATCCACACGGATCCGCCGCTGCTCAAAATCCAGATCGTTCTTAGTGAGTCCACAGAATTCACTGACACGCATCCCGGTTCCTAAAAGCACGACAAACTCATCGTAATATTTGGAGTACGTCGGATCCGTCCGAATAAATTCCATCCAGATTTCCTGCTGTTCTTCTGTCAACACCGCACGCTTCTTTGAATCGTTCGGTACATAATCCGTCAGCTTGAACGCAAATGGATTCTTCCGAATCACATCCTCATTGCACGCCATCTGGAAAGCAGGCTTGAGCACGCCACGCACACTGGTGATGGTACTATATCCTCTGCCATCCTCATGAAGTTTGATGACCCACAACTGTACGTCTGACATCTTAATGTCACGAACGTACATATGACCAAAGTCTTCTCGCTTCACCAGATTCAGCACAAAATTATAGCCCACCTTCGTGTTATAGCGAACACCCTGTTTCAAACGAATGTAGCGTTCCAACAGCTCAATAACGGTGATCTTTCCGGCAGGATAATCAATCTCTGCATCTAATGTTTTTTGAACAGCCTTTTCTTTTTCACGCAGCGTTTTCAGATCGTTGGCATAGATGGTTTGCCGTTTTCCATTAATATCTTTATATCGATACTGATATGTAAGATCTTTGCGCTGGCTCTCTCCTGTCTTGAGGACGCGCCCTTTGTGGTCTTTTCTTCGTCCAGACATTGTCAAACTCCTTTCCGTAATGGAAAGAGCCTTGATATGATACTTTCATTGTAGCATATCAAGGCCCCTTTATCACTGATTATCAGATGGAGTACGTTTTCTCTAAGAATTCATCCAGCAATCTTCGCTTGATCAATCGCTTGCCACCTACCCACAACACAAAGGAACACCGTTCGTCATTGCTGAGTTCGCGAAGCTTGTTCACCCCAATGCCCGAGTAGGCCGCCGCTTCTTTGAGCGTCAGGTTCGATTTTTCCCAGATCGGTACGGTATCTTCCGGAAAAAGCATTTCGTTTTCTAATTGAACGCCTTTCTTAACCATCATTTGCACCACCTTTCACTTCTGCGATGGCTTCTTTTTGTTCGAATAGCCTTGTCTTATATCGACAGCAAGATCTGTGAAGCAATGTCCCAGCGATTGTTTCTGCAGGAAGCTTTTATTCTCACGAAGCCATTTCAGCAAACGATAATTGGTTCGTGCTTTATCACAATAAAACTG
>CAUDRX010000065.1 GCA_958451915.1 uncultured Peptococcaceae bacterium | reverse complement strand
CGCACGTTTGAGGGGTGCATTTTTTACGCGCCTATAATGTAGTTTTTGGGCAAAAAAAATGTTACAATGAGGGTAAAGATCAGGTTAGGAGGCGAGATAAAATTAGCGTCGATATTTTCTATAAACGTTTAAGCTGCGAAACAAGCTCTCAGGGGCTGTCACAAAACGCTTTATCGAGACTTTCAGGCATTCCTTTAACAACAATAAATCATTATTTTAAACAAGATCGAATCCCTTCGATCGAGAATACATTAAAACTTGCGATCGCCCTGCAAGTCAACCCCGCATGGCTTGCAGGCTGGACGGATGATAAAAGACAAGCCGATCTGACCTCGACGACAGCAACCAACAGGGATAACGCTAACGATAAATAAAGTAGTAGTCGATACTAGATAAACTAATATAATTATCATAACTACTATCATTTAATACAGTATCATATCATTTCAATAACAACAACGATCAAACCGATTTTTGCAGCCGCAACCCGGCACGATCGAACCGGCTCACGTTGTCCAGATGTTTCGACAGCTTGTTTTAAAAATCCGTTTCAAGGACGACGTTTTCTAGTAGCGTTAATCGTGTTTATTAGTTTCGCAAATCAGCTTTTCAATTCGCAATACGACGATATATAGTTTTAATAACTAGATGCGCGTTACTAGATTTTAAAGCGTGGTCATTCGATCATGTAGCCACGCTATCACTGTTTCATGGTATCGATATTAAAAAAGCGGGTTCAACG
This sequence comes from uncultured Peptococcaceae bacterium, assembly GCA_958451915.1. Lineage (GTDB taxonomy): Bacteria > Bacillota > Peptococcia > Peptococcales > Peptococcaceae > UMGS1590. Next base: position 11,209 of record CAUDRX010000065.1, on the reverse strand, counting down.
AACCGGATATTTGCTATTAGTTTGTGACAATGGGAAGGAAGGCGTTAATGAAACGGATCTGATCGTTTCGTGAGCGGTTTGGTTTATCGATTGCCTGCCGCTGGAAAGGGTGGTTTTTAGTAGTGGTGAATGCGATGAAATGGCTTGAAATAGCATGTTTGCGCGCTATCTTGACACAGTGTCAGAATAACTATGCATTTGTCGATTGTCAAATAATACACATTATCTACAACTTTTTTGAAAAATTCTATTATACTAACTCGAGTAGCAGGGGGTAATTTACACCCAAAAAAGCGCATGGTTGACGCATTCCTTCTATATCATAACCACTTCCCCTAACCGCCTTACGAATCCATCAACCACGCCCTTTCAAACACGCTCAGTTTCGTTTTTCGGACACCTTCTAAACGGGGTGTCCTTTTCTACCTCTTCTTTTTGGCCGCCTTGTGGCGGCTTTTCTTCTGCACGAAGATGAAATGAAGTAATCCCGGTGAGCGCAGCGAGCCGAACGAAGAAAGAAGCCAGGAGTGAAACGATCTGGCCGCCGGTTGAACGGAGTGAGAAAATTAGCTACATACCTGGATTTTGTGACCGTATTGTGCTACGCTCATTGTAGTTATAAAACGCGAGTAACACGAGCCATTGAGCGAAATGAGATGGCCGCCAACGAACGTAGTGAGTTATGCCGGTAAACGCAGTAACCCGAATGAACGGAGGTAGATTACACCAAACAATGAGAATTTTGGCAAGCGTAGCGAGCCAACCCGCTTTTTATCAGATGTACTAACACCAGAAGTAATTCTAGAACATCCCTGGCTGCTGCTTCGAGCAGGCGTGGGGGCTGGTAAAAACACCTTTTTCGAAAATGCGTTTCCAGACAAGAAGGTACTGATCCTTACGTCGCGAAGAGCCAAGGCGGACGAAGGTAACGAGTCCGCTGCCGACAAAGAGAACGTGTTGTACGAAACCTATCACAAATTTGCGTCTGACTGGAAACAGAACAAGGAGCAAACGTGGGACATCCTAGTTTGCGACGAAGTTCATGCTCTTGTAACTGACTCTACTTTTGCAAATGACATGATTACCATTTTCGACTACTTCGACGTTTTGTTTGCCGGTAGCACGAAGAAGGAAAATACGAGACCGGAACCAACCGTCGTCTTCATGACCGCGACACCGCAGCCAATTGAAAAGTACTGCGAGCAGCATGGGTTTTACACCATAGACCTCTTCACCAAGTGTCGTAACCTTACACCTGAAAAAATTATCATTACAACTCAAGATGACTTCCTTCAACAACGTGGTAACGTTCCATTCTCGTACTACGCCACACAAAAGAAAGTCTTCAAAAATCTTCTCTCCGTATTGTATTCAAAATACGGTAAACGAAATATCCAGACTTATACCGCAGGTTCTCCATGCAACGTAAAGAACTTGTCTGATGAAGTATTTACTACTTCCGTCTATCGCGAAGGTGTCAACTTCTATAACGACGAGACCGCGATTGTAGCGGTTGAGTCGCATGATCCTTTAGAAATGTATCAATTTGCTGGACGTTTTCGTGGCAGCGTCAAAGAACTTTGGGTGATCTATGACGCGCCACAAAACCATACTGTAGTTTCAGATCAGAAAAAAAATCTAGCCTTCCTGTTGACGCAGGCCGATCCCTGCTTAACAGAAAGCCTAGACGACAATTTCATCCTAACTACAACTGATGGTATGGCCTATCGATCATGTAGTACCGGACAAGTGAAGTACAACGAAGTCAAGTTAGAAGCAATACGAAGATATGAAAATGTACTTATGTCTTTTAAAAACTATGCTGATACAACTGTACGTAAGTACTTTGGTAACGACGTTAAGATTGAGTGGCGTCGGATGTTGTGTTTAGATCGTAGATTTAGAAGTAAGATATTGAAAGAGGTATCATATGACAACGTGAAGGATTTTGAGATTAGGTTGAAGAAGGAATTGGAAAGTAGAAATGTAGGTACTACTTCTGATGGAACGTATCGTGTATCAAGAAACGATCTAGCTGAGATTGTAGAATTGAGTAAGGGATATAATATAGTTGGTTCGAAAGGTGTTGGTTTTAAGAAACCGGGAAATTTATTGCAAATGTTTGGTTTTGAAATTGTAAGAGATAATGATAGGCATGTATCTCGAAACGTAAATAGATTAGTTACCGTAGTAAAGAAGCAAGTGGAAGATACAGTCCGTGACTAGTGTTAAATCTCTTTGTGACATCCGAAGTTTTGTGACAGCATGGTAACTTTGGTTAATTTGAGATGTAGCAATTTTTCTCTTCGTATTGTGGGAATGATATCGCCTTTAGCAAAGGGAGTTAAATGGAAGTGTGGCAGTCGGCGTTTTGTGGCAGCTTTAGTAACCCGAGTTAACACCTTTTTTCTTCGTATTGTAGGGCGCAACTTTCTGAGAAAAAAAGTGGCTACATCCCTTGTTTTAGTGAAAGACCAATGGTACGATGATTGTAGTATTAGAAGACGTACAATTACTAACATATAGCGCCGGTACGTTTTCGGAACAGCATGGTTGGGGCGGCGCGTTGAGCGTCGCCTTTTTTTTGTTGGCAAGCCGAGCAAAGCGAGATGATCCCCGAGCGAAGCGAGAAGTTTGGAAAGGACTGATCTAAATGTTATGGATGTTTGGCGCAGTGTTCGCTGCGTTATTTCTCTACCTTGTTGCGCACGCGGTTCCCTCTTTCCTTGTGACGATCCTGGTGTGCTGCATTTTTGCGGTACCCCTCTACTACGCTGTTGAAGAAGCGCGGCTGGAAGAAGCACGCAAGGCTCGTGAGATGCGCAAGTTAGAAGAAAACAATGATTAATTTTTTCCTTCGTATTGGACAAGATCGTACTGTTTAACCGAGCATCCTACCTCCATCGGGCAGCTCGTGTTCTGATTTGCAGTACGGTGAGAAAGGTTGTGTTATATGGATTTTCTTGAAGCAGTTGAATGAATCTCTGATAGCAGTAGTCGCATGAAACGCGACTACTGGGATGGCTTTCTGTACATCCATGATTCTGTTCTTCGTATTGTGACAGGAGATTACTACTATCTCGATGAAGAATCAAGAGTGTGGATGCCAGAAGTTGACGATATCCTTGCCGACGATTGGAGGGTTTTCTGATGGATTTCATTTACGCAGTTGAAGCGGCAAAAGCCGGGGCAGAGATTCGCCGAAACGTTGCGTGGTCTTGGAACACAGCCTTTACGATCCGACTTGACGACAATAAAGGCGATGAGCTGGATTTTTATGTAACGAGCTCTGCGCCACGCAAGCCTTATGCAATAAAGATCGGAGACGTTCTCGCTGATGACTGGGTAGCTAAATTTCAGATGACCGATTTCAAACACGCGCTGGACGCCTTGTTTTCCAGTAAAAGAATCGGACGTATTGCGTGGCTCTCAGAACCGCCAGCCAATGCCGCCTATGGTTACAAGGCTGGCGAGAGTAAGTTTGAAGTGTATAGCGACATCTGTGATGATAGTCGCTACGATTTTCTTTATGATATGACTCTCTCATCGGTGGATATCGCCGCAGAAGATTGGGTCGTGTACGACGAGAATTGGAAGGTGATTACAGATCAATGTATTTCCTAGAAGCGATCGATAAAGGTTGGACGGATAACCAACACCTCCAACGAGACTGCTGGTCTCCCTCTTATTATATCTATTCCGTTTCCAGCGGGTATCTGGATTATGAAGACGCGAACGGAGTACCTTACCATTTCACAAAAGATGATGTGTATGCCAGCGACTGGCGCATCAAAGAAGACACCTATTCTTTTTCGGAAGCATTTAGATACTTTAGCAAAGAGGGCTACAAGATCAAACGAGCCGCTTGGAGATACGACGACTGGGAAGCTTACTGCAATATCGGCGGCAACATTGTTCGTTACAAAGATATGGACAATCCATACGAAACCGCAGTGAACGGCAACAGTTTTAAACTTTTGATTAGCTTAGAAGATATTTTAGCGGACGATTGGATCGTATATGCCAGAGATTGGACGCCAGTTAATTATCGGCAAAAAGCGGATTAATTGCCGAAATTCAAGTATTATCGAAACTTAAGTAATGAAAGGATGAGCGCAGAATCACAGAGATTCAATACAAAGACATGATTCGCGCCCTGTATCAGATGGCTGCAATCGCAGCGGAAGGTGACATGGGCGAAGAAGCATTTCAGTGGTGCGAACAAATCATTCAAACCATCGATCTCTATTATCACCAACAGGAGGAATTGAAATAGCAAACGTTGTACTTTATTCGACCGGATGCCCTCGGTGCAAGGCCTTGGAACAAGCGCTGAATCGCGCCGGTATCGTTTATGACTACTGTGACAACATTGGCACCATTGCCGGGCTGGGCGTCAAGTACGTGCCCATTCTCGAAGTTAATGGTGAACTGATGGACTATGCCGCTGCTCTCGGGTGGATCAATGGAGGTGGCGCGGCATAGAAAAAGTATTAACACCGTGCGATCTTTTAAAAGGGATTAACTACCTCTTCATCAATCTCGAAGAAGACATCGCAAACGGTCTCGATATCATCAAGGTCTCTCCTACTCACGCAGACGCAAAGACGCTCCTTGATTGGTCGGTCAAAGAACTGAACGCGGTTCTTACTATCGCCGATGTTCTTTCTCTTTCGTATTGGGTAAGACAGCGCAACGAATACTTTTTCGAAAACACCGTTCCAAGATTGAACGACCTCTACAAGGAAGACCTCTTCTCCCCAGATTACGGCAAAGAGTCCGAGTCATGGGACATCAAGCAAGAAGACCTGTATGCGCCAATGTCGGACTACTACCGTGATGCGCTTGAAGAGGATTATCTCAAGCAACTGGAACTTGATGTCGATATCGCGCCGTACATGACAGCCGCCAGGAAGCTCAATCTTCTCTGGGGGTTGAAATGAAGCTAACAGACGTATTGAAAATGCTGAACGTTAACGGTGTCACATACCAAGTTGTGCGCCAGCCAGAGTTCGGCAAGACCTACATCAAAGCAACAGTTCTGAGCAACGATCTCGCCGCGTGCATGCAGTCCATCCTTGATCTTTCCTTCGTATTGGAAAACAATTACTACGATCTTGGCGACGGCATCTATCTCACGTTCGAGGATTGGGTGGTCAATGAGGACAAGACATTCGCTCAGTTCTTTTTAGAAGCCAATGCAGACCTGATCACCAACGCAACCTGTTTGGGCGGCAACGTCAATGTATACTTTGAGAAGCTGCCGGACGGGATTGGTAACGTCCTCTCCCATTGCAAGAAAGTGGTCGGGCCGGATTACATTCAGTACACAGTGAAACGAGACAAAACAAACTTAGTGATCTCCACAAGAAAGAGGTGACGCCCATAGGGGAAGAGAAAATTGTTACAGTAAACGACGTGTTCGGCGAGTTGATCGAACTAGAAGAACAGGAAAAACAATGCCTGTACGATATGATTCAAGCACTCGTCAGCGCACACAATTTATATATTAACAACCTGGATGAACGAAAGAAGCGAACCGAAGAACAGCTCGTCAAAGAAGGCGTTGAAGAGAAAAACCTCTTCGGCTATTGGTTTTTCGTAATGCTGTTTATGACCACAGCATGGCGCGTTGGCTTTGAACAGACAAGCCAGATGGGTTACGGCTCTCTGTTGGGCGTGCTCAATCAGTACATCAACGGAGAAGACGACAACTGGTATGCATTCTGCCGATCCGCCAGCCAGCAAAGAGAAATGGTCGAAACAATCACCGACCTCCTCTTCGGCATCAAAGGTGCTGATGAAGCGTGAAGATTTCCCGTTTCATGAAGCCGCCGGAATTCGTAAAGCGTGTTCTGGACGGCGAAGTGACTGCCTACTACACCCGCTGCTCTTTTCATGCGAGAGCGCGAGCGATAATGGGTTACAGCAACATTGGGCAGGTTATTGACGGTGACGGCGGTTTTTGCCCACGAGTTGGCGAGACCGTAAACAGCTTTCACGTCGATGCGCGTGGATATGTGTATGCGCGGTATCCTTCTGGTTCATTCATGGTTAATACGATGCCGATCCAGCGACTGTCATTTGTCGCCGAGGATTACGCAAATTTAGCCGACTATGGGTTGCCGCCTTACACCATCTACCGTTTCGATAACTGCGATAACATCACAATACGGAAAGAAGACAAGATTAAGAAGGTCAAATGGAAGACCGTCAAAGAAGCCAGGGAAGCACGTTACCTCATTCAACTGGAAAGCGTGGACATTTTGCCGGTGCTTGACGTGACCGAAGAGCAGGCCGTCGCAATGGGGTTCCGCCCTACTTACGACCCGGTGCCACTCACCCACAACCTCTTCCTTCGTATTGATGATGGAGCCACAGCTCGAAACGCTTTTTTTATTGATTATTACAACCGTGCTGGGGACGAACTTAAAGAAGACCCCTACATTTTTTATTACAAGATCAAACTCGTAAGGCGGTGATGCGCACATATATTTTTCTGACGAAGTTCAGGCGCTACTAAAAAAATTAGACTTTACAACTAAAAATGACCAAGAGCGACTTCGGATCGTGAACGAAATTTTAGAATCCGACGAAGCAAAGATTTTCTTTGAAGAATATGACGGCTCGAAGGTGAACGCTTTTAACGAGGTTCTCGCGGACTACCTTTGTGGCGGTTCGAAATTAAAACCAATCCCAACCGGCGGCAGAGCTGTAGAGAAAATCGAAACCATCTGTAAGCGATCTGGTAACGAACCTGTCATCTATGATTACTGCGAGTACCGGCACCAGCTTCAAAAGATGAAGAAAGAAAAATCCTATGAGGGCGGTGTCACGAAACTCAACAAGATCATCGGGACAGTTAACGACGATATCCGAGAAGCGTATGACTCCCTCTATCCTGTCGTTCAGTCCGGCCAAGAAATGCAAGATTATTACGAAGCGGATTATTCTGGTGCGGATTATACGAACTTCGATCAGGTGCGTATCATCCTCACGATGCCGAAATACCCTGCGACCCATCCTTGTTACCCAATACGAGAAGACATCCACAACACCGTATTGAATAACAAAGAGCGTTTCAAACAACGCGAACTCGATGTCGTGGAAGCCTTCTATGTGTATGGCGGAAGAACGGTGGCCGAAGTCGCGGAGCTTTTAAATATTGATCGACCAAACACATATAGAACAGTAAGAACGGTGGCGAATAAGATTGTTAAACTCGAATTTTCAAATGTTCAATAGAGACTCGAACCATAAGAACTACAGATTTGCAGGCACCAGCGAATTGCATAGAATCATTCAGGATATTTCGGAATGGACTGGGTTAAGCAGAAAAGACGTTGGATTTGTTTGCTACATGTTCTTGGAAGAGATCGTGAACCATGCCGTTGAAGAAGGCGAATGTAAATTGTTTGGGTTTGGCCGTTTCGTCGTGCAGGATCATAATTTCACCGACTTTGATGGCAACTTGAAATCAGTCAAGATCATGAAATTCTATCCTGGTGAAAATATGAGACTTTATGTTAAAGGGAGTGATACCGAATAACAGTCAACGAAATCATTGAAGCGATCAACGCAAAACGTGACAGGGCGATCGACAGCAGCTACGCAGAAGTCATGAACACTTGTTTCAATACGGAGTTAAGTGAAGATGAAGCCAGAAAGAGAATGTACGGAATCTGGATGTTGATGGATGAAATGTCCGATGCCCCACTCTCGAAACTGCCTTACGATGAAGTAACGAGAATCCGCGATGAACGAAACGCACTGCGGGCCGAACAAAGACTACGTGTCAGACAGGAGAGATTCTATGATCTACTCGACGAACGACTTGATAATCTCGCAACCTCACCACTTTCTCTTCGTATTGAACCAAAAGAAACCCCCGTAATGGCACTTGGTAAAACAGCCATTCTGCAAATCTCAGACATTCATTATGGCATTGAAGTTGACAACGCATACAACACCTATAACAAGTACATTGCCAACAGTCGTCTCTCCAATGTAGCTTACCGGGTGATCGGCGAATACGAACGCGATCCATTCGAAGAGCTCACCATTGTCTTTCAGGGCGATCTCATCAGCGGGAAAATCCATACGACGTTGCGGTTACAGAATCAGATGAATGTTGCAGACCAGATCATTGAGATTTCAGAACTGCTGGGGCAGTTCGTTGACAAGCTCGCAGAAGTGATCCCGAATATTTCGTGCGTTTTTGTTGGCGGCAATCATGAGAGAATGACCGACAAAAAGGAGCACAATCTCGACGACGAAAACTTTATCGTGATCATCAAGAAGTTCATCGAGCGCTTCACCCACAACAACGTGAAGTTCATCGAAAGTAAGTATGGCATCGACCTTGCTACTTTCGAGACCAACGGCCTTAAAGTGGCAGCAGTTCACGGTGACAATGACCCTTTCTCCGTATTGTATTCAAACATCACCGGGATGACTCATGAGATTTTTGACATCATCCTTACCGCGCACAAGCATGAGCTGAGAGTCGCGGAAGAAAAAAGATGCACGATGATCGCGAACGGTTCGCTTGTCGGTGTTGACGATTACGCGAAGAGATTGCGTTATAATAACAAACCATCTCAGAATTTGATCTATATTTATGATGACGGCTCCCTCGCTATCCGACCTATCGTTGTTGGAGGTGAGCAGCCATCGAGTTAACTTGCGAAGTATGCGGCAATACGAAGAAAGAACAAGAGTTTTACGAGAACCGCGATAACGACATCAACAGCGGGTATGACTTCTGGTGCAAGACTTGTGTGAACGCTTACGTGAAAAACAAGGAAACCATGAAGGAGTATTGCAAGGCCAACAACCGCGTTTTCTCAAACGAACTCTGGGAAAAAGAAGAACAGCTTGCAACCGCCGATGTCGAACAAGGAAAAGTTGGCGGCCTTAAAAGCAATCGGGCGAAAACAAATTATATCGTGCGCCGTGCCATCTCTGAATATTTTGAGAGGATGAACATGGTGCGCTGGTATGAGTACGACCCCGCAGGCAATGAAGAACATGATGCAGTCCCAACTACTGACGTTGACTCCTCTTGGTTCTCTGATCCAACCGAAGCCGTCTACAGTAAATTCTGGGAAGGCACATACACAAAACAAGAGCTGGACGTTCTCAATAACATGTTGGCCGAGTACGAAGCCGATTTTGATATCCCGGACGTCCACACGAGAAATATGTTTAAGAAAGTTGTAAAACTTTCGCACATGCAAGATAAAGCAACCGCTAAGGCAGCCGAAGACCCATGCAAGGAAAATTTCGATAACCTCGAAAAACTGACTAAGATGATGAATACTTTGTCCGACTCCGTGAAACTCAACCTTGCAAAACGATCTTCGAATGACCGTGGTGGCTTTACTGATCTGGGGAGCCTGATCGCGCGAGTTGAATCAACCGGGGCGTTAATGCGCCAGCAGGAGTTCCCAGAGGATGATGTTGACGTGATGATGCGTGAGTACATTAATGGCATCATCGACAATCTGGCAAATGAAGATGTTGACTTGGAGATCGAAGATGCTGACTTCTATGAGGATGGGTTAGACGATGGCTCTTAATTTCTCCAAAGAAAAACAGCACCGACAAAAGTTCGGCTCCGCAAAAGACTTCGATTCACCAGATTCCATCTCCATCGCCAAAGGTATTGACAAAGGTATTCAGAATATCGACGAGTGGGCAAAGCAGATTTTATTCTGGCGCACCCATCTCGATGTGTTCTTGGAAGATGTATTTTCAGACGACGAGCACATTGTTCGCTTCTTTCCTTTTCAGCAGGTAAAGATTCGTGCAATGGGGAATGACAGTTATGCCATCGATGATGAGTCTCGTGGTCTCGGGAAAACTTACATCGCAGCATGGGTGGCAATTGGCCTCTCCGTATTGTATCCCGGATGCCTGACGATCTGCGTATCCGGTAGTGGTAAACAATCCACTCTCATCCCCCGCAACATCGAGCGCATCATGAACAACTACAAAAACGTTCAGCGTGAGATCAAAGAATGTAAAATCCAGCAAGACCATGCAAGCATCCTCTTCCATAACGGTTCAGAGATCATCGCCCTTGCAATGGGCAGAGACGGCGCGGGTATTCGCGGCCAACGCTCAAAAATTGTGTTCATCGACGAAGGCTTACTTGTTAAGTCTAAACCAATCAATGATGCCGTGAAGCCAACGGGTAACTACAACCGTCCGATCGTCTCCGAGCTGATCACGCGAGGATACAAGGACTACAAGGATTTTGACTCCAAGATCATCGAAACATCTTCCGCCTGCTACAAGTTCGAAGAGCATTTCGAGCGATTCAAACAAACGACTATCGACATGATCACCGGCAAGCCTTCCTTCACTTGCGCACTCTCCTATCAACTGGGTCTCCATCACGGTATCCAGTCCGAGAGCGTTATCGAAGAAGCGAAGCGAAACAATACGGCAGAAGGTTTTGCTATGGAATACTTGGCTCGATTTATTGGCAGCGAGCAGAGTGGTGTTTTCTCATATGAGATCGTTTCCGAAGCACGCAAAGCCGAGACCATTGAATTGTCGCAGCCAGAAAAGAAAACGAAGTATCGCTACATCCTCTCCTCGGATATCGCGACCTCTTCTAAGAAATCTGGTGACAATGCGGTGATCAGCGTCGTGAAGTTCTCAGAAAGAAAAGACGGTACATTTTTTAAACGACTCGTTTACATGCGGTCATATCATGGGGCTGACTTGACCACGCTGGCAAACGAGATTCGCCAAACATGTATCGCCTTTCCTGCCATCGAAGCAGTCATCGTCGATATCAACGGTATCGGTGAAGGTATCCCGGCATTGCTCGAGTTGCCTTACATCGATCCTGAGACAGGCGTTGAGCATCCGTCGTTCGTCACAATGGATACAGATTGCACTGGCATCAACGCTATCCCAATCGTGTACCCATTCCGTGGCAACAATGAGATGAACAACCGAGGGACGACAGCCATGAAGATGTTCTTCGAAAATGGCACCCTCTCCCTTCCTGTCCAATCGTCGCTGGTACGAACCAAGTTTGAAAAGAACGGTGTGACTCGCGAATCTCGTGTTCGCGAAGCCGCTGTCTTCAAAGACGTTGACGCGCTCGTGTTTGAGCTGATGAACATTCGAACATTCACAACAACAACATCGGTGCGCTACGGGGTGCGAAAAGGGTTACACAAGGATAGAT
>CAUDRX010000064.1 GCA_958451915.1 uncultured Peptococcaceae bacterium | reverse complement strand
ATGATTGGGATGTTGATCAATGCACTCTATAATCTGGTGGATGCCTATTTTGTGGGCGGTCTTGGTGAAAGTCAAATGGGCGCTATTTCCATCGTGTTCCCCTTGGGACAAGTCGTGGTTGGTTTGGGCCTTATGTTCGGCAACGGCGCTGCATCCTATCTGTCAAGGCTATTGGGGCGCGGAGATAAAGATGCCGCCAATAGGGTGGCAAGCACCGCACTATACAGCAGTATTCTGATTGGTGCCATTATCATTCTGTTTTCTGCAATTTTCCTTAAACCAATTTTGGTGATGTTGGGCGCAACAGAAACGATTATGCTGTATGCCCTGTCGTACGCAAGAATTTATGTGTTGTCCTGTATTTTCAACGTGTTTAATGTGACAATGAACAACATTGTAAGCAGTGAGGGTGCCGCAAAGACGACCATGTGTGCCTTGCTGCTGGGAGCCGTATTGAACATAGGATTGGACCCTCTTTTTATTTACACTTTTGATATGGGGGTAGCGGGTGCAGCAATTGCCACAGCAATTTCACAAATGGTCTCCACAGTTGTTTATCTTGCTTATGTTTTTCGCAAAAAAAGCGCATTTTCGTTTAGTGTAAAAGCGTTTTCTCCTACGGGACAAATGATGGCGGAAATATTGAAAATCGGAATTCCCACTTTAGTGTTCCAATTTTTGACAAGTCTTTCGATTGCGCTGATCAACCGTGCATCTGTTGATTATGGCGATTCGGTCATTGCAGGTATGGGAGCAGTCACGCGAATTACTTCTATGGGAACGCTTGTTGTTTTTGGATTTTTGAAAGGGTTTCAGCCTATTGCCGGATTCAGCTATGGGGCAAAGAAGTTTGATCGCCTGCGCGAAGCGATCAAAACCTCAATCATTTGGTCCACAAGTTTCTGTTTAGTCGTGGGCTTGGTGATGGCAGTTTTTTCCACGCAGATTATCTCTCAATTTACAGAGGGAGATCATCAAATGATCTTAGCCGGTCAAAAATCCCTGTTTGCGAATGGCCTTACATTCGTTCTTTTCGGTTTCTACACGGTATATTCCTCTTTGTTTCTTGCTATGGGCAAGGGTGCGGCAGGTTTCTTTTTGGGAGCATGCAGACAAGGCATCTGCTTTGTTCCAGTCATTTTGCTGCTGCCTGCGGTTTGGGGAATGAACGGAATTCTGTATGCGCAACCCATTGCAGACATCATTTCCGCAGTAATCACTGTGTTTATGGCCTTGTACGTTCATCGGGAATTGTCTGTGGCTGAAAAACAGGTTATGCCCAATTCGGAAATGTAAGTTACGCTCTTGACTTTTACTATCGTCAATAGTACTATTGTCAATAGTAAAGGCTGGAGGTGTTGTTATGTCATCGATTGATTTAGTCATACTTGGCATTGTATTGGAGAAACCACAAAGCGCCTATGATATTCAAAAAGATGTGGAGTACCATCATTTTTCCCGCTGGACCAAAATAAGCGTACCTTCTATTTATCGAAAAGTACTCCAGTTAAGCGAGAAGGGGTATCTCCAAAGCGGTATTGTCAAGGGTGATAAGTTTGCGGATAAGATCATCTATTCCATTACCGATCAGGGCAAAGCGTATTTCAAAGAGTTGATGTCCGCTTGCGTCGCTGGCCCGGTGCCCCTGTTGTTCGATTTTAATGTAGTCATTACCAATTTGAACAAGATGGACAAAGCCGAAGCGTTGGAGCTGGTTTCGGCTTTGCGCCGAAGCATACAATCCTCGGCTGAATCGAATGAGGGCTATGCACAGGAATTTGCAGACATTCCTTTGGTTGGGAGAACGATTTTTGAGCAGCAGCAGCTTCTCTATCGCGCCCTTCTGGAATGGCTGGATCATTTTGAAGGGCAGTTCTTAGAAGAATGCGTACAGGCCCTCAAATCAGTTTGACCATCCTGTTTGAAGCTCCGTTTTGGATCGGTCTGTTCGAAAGAACGGATAACGGTCAGTATGAGGTATGCAAGATCACTTTTGGCTCAGAGCCCAAAGATTACGAGGTATATGAGTTTCTGCTGAAGAGTTGGAACAAGTTGAAATTCAGCCCTTCAATCCAGACCAAGATAGCCAAAAAGCGAAAAATCAGTCCCAAACGTATGCAGCGCGAAATTCAAAGCCAATTGCAGGAAAAAGGTATTGGAACGAAGGCGCAACAGGCGTTGAAGCTCCAGCATGAACAAGGTAAGCTGGAACGGAAAACTAAAAGCCGTGAGCAGAAAGAGGCGGAGAAAGACCGCCAGTTTGCCATACGGCAGGAAAAGAAGAAAGCCAAGCACAGAGGAAGATAACATGAAGATAGAATGGATTTTATGCCCCTTCTGCGGCAACAAAACGCGATTGAAAATTCGCGATGATACAGTCCTGGAAAACTTTCCGTTGTATTGTCCTAAGTGTAAACACGAAACTTTGATTGCGGTAAGACAACTGAATCTATCCATCATCAAAGAGCCAGACGCTAAGACGCAGAGCCGATGACACTGAGGTAAAACCTCGGATGCTATCGGCTCTGTTTTGCTTTATAACCAACAATAACAGCCTGCCTTGCCCAACGGGAAAAGAAAAACCGTTGCCGGACAGGTAATGTGCCCTCAAAATTGGACACTATGAAAATTAAATAGTTAGTTTTGCTAAGGCTTGGCATCTGTACTCTACAGGTGTCAATCCTTTTCGTATTGTAATAGACAATGTATTCTTCCATCGCTGCGCTCGGTGTGCGGCGGGAAAGATGGAGCTGGCTGGAAAGACGATGGTGAAAAAGCCGCGCCCTGCGGATGTTTGTCCTTGCAGAAGGGATGCACGCGCGTTATACTATCATAAAGAGGTGATAATCATGAAGAAAACATGGACTTTGTTGTTTGCTGCCGTAATACTGGCCCTGGGCATCGGTGCGGCAGCGCCGGCAGAAGCGGCAGACATCCAGGTCGAGATCGACGGACAGACTGTCGCCTTTGACCAGCCACCGATCATCGAGAACGATCGCGTGATGGTGCCGATGCGTGCATTGGCAGAAGCGCTCGGCGCAGAAGTTGGCTGGGATGGCGAGCGGCGCATGATGACTGCCACGCTTGACTACAACACGCTTTACCTTAACATCGGCATGTACGTGATGTACAAAAACTACGAGCCGATCGTGCTCGATGCTGCGCCGATGATCGTAGGCGGGCGAACGCTGGCGCCTTTGCGTGCATTGAGTGAAGGCTTTGACGCCACAGTCTCTTGGGACGGCCAGGCACGAAAGGTGACGGTGACTTCGCAGGCTGCCGCCGAGGAAAACTATGCGTGTGAGGTGTTTGAGCTGACAAACGCAGAACGTGAAAAGGCAGGCCTGTCACCGTTTGTCTGGAGCGATGCGTTGGCAGAGGTTGCTTATGCACATTCGGAAGATATGTATGAGCGCGGCTACTTCTCGCATGTGACCCCGGAAGGCCTCTCACCGTTCGATCGCATGCATGATGCCGGCATCAGCTTTAATGCGGCGGCCGAGAACATCGCTTCTGGCTACCGGACACCGGCCGAAGTGGTGGAAGGCTGGATGGATTCTCCAGGCCATCGCGCGAACATCCTGAACCCAAGCTTGCATCAACTTGGTGTAGGCTATTATAAAGGCGATTGGACCCAGTGCTTCACAGATTGATCAAAAAAACAAGCCTTGCGGCGCACAGCACACAAACGCTGTGCCAGCCGCAAGGCTTATTTTTTTATCGCATGACCATGCCCATCTTGCGGGCGTTCCAGCAGGATTCAAAGTGTTGGGCGTCGATCCAGTACTGATAGACCTGACCGCGGTTCTGGAGGTTGTAGGGGTCGCTGACGAAGTAGCCGCGCGCGGGGTCGTAGCCGCAGATGAGGCGGACGTGGTTGTTGGCGACGCGGGCCTGGAAGGTGCCATTGATGAGGAAGTTGCCATAGCGCACCGGCGCCCAGGAGAAGGTCTGCCAAGCGACGATCATGTTGCCGGCGAGGAGTTCGCGCTGCACGTCCTGAACGCTTTTGCCGTTGAAGACCTGGCAGACATCGGCGCCGCCGGTGTAACGGTCGCAAAAGGCAGCGAGCGGCGCGGGATCGATGGAGCTGTAGCGGCCGTCGCTGTAGTAAGGCGAGCCGACAAACCCTTTGGCGGGGTCGCTCTCACTGATCGGCAGGGCAGCGAGAAAGGCGGTCGGGGTCACATCCTGGGCGTAGCCAAGGGCTTTCAGCCCCATGAGGGCGCTGATCGGTTCGCAGGCTTGCCAGGCGTAGATCTCGTCGATCTGGCTGATGTAGGGGACGTTTGGCCGCTGGTATGCGCTGGCGGTCTGGGTGAGGGCACCACCAGTATCGGCCCAGTAGGCGCCGACGGACTGGTTCAGTGCGAGCTTGCCGTAACGGTCAACGCTGTAGAGGGTGCCGGCGACGTCATGCACGCCTGGGGTGAAGGTGCAGGACGCGAGATCGACGTTGTGCCAAACTTCGGTGCCTGCTGTGATGGTGTAGCCATGGGGCACGGAGGCTTCGGCGATCGGCACAGCGGCCCAGTGGCTGGCGGTCATGTCGGTGTAGAGGCCGAGCGCCATGAGTTTTTCCGCCTGCGCCGCGTCACCCAGGCGGCCCGTCATGCGGCCGATGATGGAGCAGGCTTCGGCGCGGGTGAGGCTGTTCTCTGGCTGAAAGGTCCCGTCAGGGTAGCCGCCGATCCAGCCCAGGGATGCGGCGATGCCGATCTGTTCCGCCGCCCAGTAATCGGCAGGCACGTCGCTGAAGGTTGCACTGCCCGATGCCGTTGGCGCGAGACGCACGAGCAGATCGAGCATCTCGGCGCGGGTGATCGGTTCGTTTGGCTGGAAGCTGTCGGCGTCGTCAAAAAGGCCAAGGCGGCAGAGGGCGCGGACGTTGCCAGAGAACCAGTCGCCGTCGTGCACATCGCTGTAGGAGCAGAGGCCGGTGCCGCTCTCAGGGTTTTCGAGCAGGCGGTAAACGATGGCGGCCGCTTCGGCACGGGTGACAGCGCGGCTTGGGCGCATGCTGCGGTCTTCGTAGCCGCCGAGGTAACGCACGTGGTCACTGCGCAGGGTGACGGCTGGGGCGGGTGTTTCAACTGGTGGTTCTTCTGTTGGCGCAGGGTCGGTGGCTTCTTCGTCTTCGCCTTCGGGCAGGGATGGGTCCTCTGCCGGTGGTGCGGGCGTCTCCTCGGGCGTTTCTTCTGTGACGTCGGTGTTCTCGCTGTCATTTTGTGCCGCTTCTGGCGTGGCGTTGGCGGTGTCTGTTGCAGTGTCGGTGGTGACTGTCGGCTGCGCGCTGACCGCACTGGCAGTGGCTGCTGGATCAGTGATCGGTTCAGCGTGCACGGGGAGAGCAGGCAGGATCAGAGAGAGGGCCAGAAGGGCGGCGGTGCAACGGCGTGATGGGGATTGCATGGGTGTTCACTCCTTTGGGATGGTATTGCTTTCATTGTAGCGGATCCTTTGACGGTCGGCAATGTGAGAAATCAAAAAAACACGCAGCCGCTGAATAGACTGCGTGCATGTGCTCAGCGCATGACCATACCGACCTTGCGCTGGTTCCAGATGTTGTCGAAGGTGGCAGCATCTTCCCAATACTGGTAAACCTGCCCGCGGTTGTAGTAGTTGTACGGATCGCTCACGAGGTAGCCGCGTGCCGGGTCGTAGCCGTAGACGAGGATGGCGTGGTTGTTGTAGACCAGGCTCTGAAGCTGACCATCGATCCAGTAATTGCGGTAGCGAGGCTGTTCCCACCAGAGGGTTTCATAGGCAACGACCATGTTGCCGGCGAGGAGCTCCTGGCGCAGTTCTTCAACAGAGGCGCCACGGAAGTCGGCACAGACCTCGGCCCCATTGGTGTAGGAATTGCAGTAATTGGCGAGGGCGGCCGGATAGATGGTGGTGCGGAGACTGCTATCGACAACGTATGGTGAACCGACAAAGCCCCATTCTGGATTGGACGAAGAGTATGGCAGACCGGCAAGGAAGCTGGTGGTACTGACATCAGACGCATAGCCGAAGGCTTTGAGGCCCATAAGGGCGCTCACCGGTTCACAACCGACCCAGGCGTAGATGCCATCGATCTGGCTGATATATGGTACATACCCGACCTGATAGGAGGAAGCAGTCTGCGTAAGAACGCCGTTGGCATCGGCCTGGTAGGCGCCGACGGTCTTGTTGATCGCAAGCTGGCCGTTACGGTCGACACTGTAGAGCGTGCCATCAATGTTGTGCACGCCTGGCGTGAACGTCAAACTGGTGAGATCGATGCCGCTCCAGGTTTCGGCACTGTCGGTTCCTGTCGGCGTGTGGGCAACGGCGGCTTCAGCGATGGTGACAGCGGCCCAGTGGTCTTCGTTGATGTCACTGAAGAGGCCGAGGCCGATGAGTTTCTTTGCTTGTGCGGCATCGCCTTCACGGTCGGTGACGCGGTTGATGAAGGCGCAGGCTTCGGCGCGGGTGAGGCTGTTGTCCGGGCGGAAGGTGCCGTCTTCATAACCGGCGATCCATCCCAGGGATGTGGCCTTGGCGATGGCATCAGCGGCCCAGTAGTCTGCAGGCACGTCACTGAAGGAAGCAGCAGCGCGCACATCCGGTGCCAGGCGCACGAGCAGGTCGACGAGCTCGGCACGGGTGATGGCGTCGTTTGGCCGGAAGGTATCGCCATCATCAAAGAGACCCAGTCGGCAAAGGGCACGCACATTGTCTGTGTACCACTGGCCGTCGCTCACATCTGTGTAGGAGCATGTGCCAGTGCCGCTCTCAGGATCATCGAGCAGGCGGTAGAGGATGGCGGCAGCTTCGGCGCGGGTGACAGCTTTATTGGGCTGCACGCTGCCGTCAGGATAGCCGCCAAGGTAACGCACGTGGTCGGTGACGAGGCTGACGTCGACTGGTACGGATGCACCGCCTTCATCGGTGGTTTCATCAGTAACAGTATCGGTGTTCGCTGCTGGTTCTTCGGTGCTGTCTGTTGTGACGGTGCTGGCGTCCTCAACATCAGCTGCCTGTGCCGGCAGGATGCCAAGCGATAAGGCCATTGCGGCGGTGAGCAGTCCGGCGGTGAAACGTCGCAGGATGGTGTTCATAAGTCATCTCTCCCTTTTTTGTGATCTTATCATTATTGTAACGAAATCTTCTGTCACCGGCAATGTGTGTGGCCATAAAAAACACGCAGCTTCCAAAGAAACTGCGTGTCATGCATCAGCGAATGACCATACCGGTCTGACGTTCGTTCCACAGCGCTTCGAAGGCGCTGTCATCGATCCAGTATTGGTAAGTTTCGCCAGGACTGTATTCGTTGTAAGGATCGCTGACGTAGTAGCCTTTCACAGGGTCGTAGCCACAGATGAGACGGACATGGTTGTTGGCCACCATCTGCTGCGGTTCACCGTTGATGAAAAACGCTTCGTAGCGTACAGGTGCCCAGTAAAACGTTTGCCAGGCAACGATGAAATTGCCGGCGAGAAGTTCGCGACGCAGCACGTCGACAGAGGCACCGCTGATATCGGCACAGGCCGCAGTGCCTGTAACAGCGTTGCAGTATGCAGCCAGCGGCACTGGGTCGATGGAGTGATAGCGGCCGTCACTCACGTAGGGAGAGCCTACAAAGCCGTCTGCAGGATCGCTCTCTGCATAAGGGAGCCCTTCGAGGAAGTCGGCCGCTGATGTCGCAGTGAGAAAGCCTTTGCTTTTGAGGCCCATGAGAGCGCTGATCGGTTCACAGCCGGAGATCGCCTCGATCTCGTCGAGCTGGCTGATGTAAGGGACATCGGCCTGAAAATGATCCTGTACCTGTACAAGCTCGCCGCCGCTTGTTGCCCAGTAGGCGCCGACGGCCTGGTCGTGCAGCAATTTACCATCACGGCTGACAGCAAAGACCCGCCCGTCGATCAGGTGGACGCCAGGGGTGAAGGTACAGGCATCAAAGTCGATGTCTTCGAGTGTTTCAACGAGAAAGGAGTCGCCTGTCGTATGTTCGATCGAGGCTTCGACGATGTCGCTGCCTGCCCAGTGGTCGGCAGGGACGTCGTCATAGAGGCCGAGGGTGAGCAGGGTGCGCGCTTCGCTGTCGTTGCCATCACGACCAGCGACACGGTTGAAGATGGCACAGGCTTCGGCACGGGTCAGTGTGTTATCGGGCCCAAAGCTGCCGTCAGGATAGCCACTCACCCATCCCAGACTGAACGCTTTGGCAATGGCTTCAGCTGCCCAGTGATCGGCAGGCACGTCGGAAAAATCGATCTCAACATCACGGTCGGGTACAAGCTTTTCGATGATCGCAACAAATTCTGCACGAGTGATCGGATCGTTCGGTCGGAACGTTTCTGTGTCGGCAACGAAGCCGAGACGGCGGATGGCGCGCACTGGCTCTTCGAACCAGTCGTCATTCTGCACGTCTGTGAAGCGGCAGGCTGCTGTGCCGCTGTCGCGATCTGCGAGCAGGCGGTAGAGAAAGGCTGCCGCTTCTGCGCGGGTGACCTGGCTGTCAGGATGCATGGTACCGTCGGCGTAGCCTGCCATGTAGCAGATGTGTTCATCCACCAATGCCGGCAGCGCTGCTGTCCCGGCAGCTAGTGCAGCTGCATCATCCTGAGCACGGGCCTCGTCGATCATCGAGATACCACAGGGCAGTGTGATCATACCGAAGATCAACAGGAATGAGATGATCGGGCTCCAGTGCGCTTTCATGCGCGCCTCCTTTCTATCGTCAATGCGTGTTGAATGTCCGCTCCTTATTGTACAATATTTACTCGTGCGCGTCCAAATAATTTCTGACAAAATAGAAGCATAATGGTGTGAAGTGTGATAAAATTTTATTGCGAAAAACACGCACCTTTCTTGACAATGAAAATCTGTGCGCTTATAATTATGTAGGTTAGAGTGTATATGCACAAGGAGAAAGACCATGGCGATGATTATAGATCTATCCAGCCTGCGCCAGAACCCTGGGCGCACGCAGGCACTGTCTCTTGAGAGCGAGAACCTCGAGGGCCTCACTGAAGGGCTCTCCCTGGCGGGCAAGATTCATCTGGACGGCATGCTCACAGGCAAGGACCGTTCCGTGGCGCTCGCGGCGCATGTCACTGCGGTGATCGGGACGGTGTGTGACCGCTGTCTCAAGCCGCTGTCATACGCGCTGGATTTTGAACTTTCAGAGACGCTTATGAGCGCCCATGATGTGGACGTGCTCGTTGCTCACGGTGCAGACCGTGAACAGCTGGAAACTGAAAATTGGATCTATAATGATGCGCATTTGGACTTGAATTATCTGGTGCTTGATGCTATACTGACACAGTTACCACTTCGGCATTTATGTCGACCAGACTGCAAGGGTTTGTGCCCGCATTGCGGCGCCGATCTTAACGACGGCCCTTGTGATTGTGAAAATACAGAAATAGATCCACGCTGGGCGATCCTCGCACAGCTTCAGGATGAATGATGGGGGAGGTGTAATAGATGGGATTACAGAAAAGCAAAAGAGGCAACTCTAGAACACACAGAAAGCGCAGCGCATGGTCCAAGCTCGACTCCGTTCAGTCTATGACCTGCCCTAACTGCCACGAACCAAAGCTTCCACACCACGTGTGCCCTTCTTGCGGATACTATGATGGCCGCAAAGTAGGCGAAAAGAAGGAAGCCCCAGTAGCAGCTGAAAACTAATGATAAACGCGACCGGTCAAGATGATCTTGGCCGGTCGTTGTGTTTTATGAGATGGCACGCAGCGGTTATTCCCGCGCAGATGTTTTGGCTATCATGAAAAACATCATCCATGTCATGCGTGCTTCCATACAGCGCGGCCTTGATAATGATTCAGATGAAAAGGTCGGCGGACTTTACCGGCTCAATGCCCATGATATGTATGAACAGGTGACGAAGAAAACGCAAAAGATCGTGGATCTCGGCGTACTGAGTGAGATCGTCTGTGTCGCCATCGCTGTCTCAGAGACCATTGAGGTGGAACGGCCAGGTACGGTCGTGGCTTCGCCGACCATTGGTTCTGTAGGGATCATCCCGGCATCGGTGGTCTATCTGGGTGACAGGATGGGACTGGATGAGGATGCGATCGCCATGGCGATGTTTGCAGCCGGTTCGGGCGGTGTGGTTGTGGAGCATCAGGCCACGTTTGGCGGTGAAGTCGCCGGTTGTCAGGCTGAATGCGGGTCTGCAGGAGCCATGGCGGCCGCTGGTGTCGTGGAATTGTTGGGCGGTACGGCTGCACAGGCGTATATGGCAGCGACCATCTCGCTGCAGAATGTGCTCGGTCAGATCTGCGACGCGGTTTCTGTGGGCTATGAGCCGTGCAATGCACGAAACGCTATGGCTGCGGCGAATGCGCTCTCCACTGCCAACATGGTCCTTTGTGGTTATGAGGTGAAGATCCCGCTGGATGAAACGATCGAGACGATGAACCGCGTCGGCAGTCAGCTGCCGGCATGCCTCAAGGGCACGTTTGGCGGCCTTTGCTGCACGCCGACAGGAAAACGGATCGCAGCATTTTGCGAGAATAAGACCGGCCCGGCATTTTGATCACCCCGCGGCTTTTTTGAAAATGGTAAACTGCATATTAAGATAAGAGATTATCGCATTTATTAAAGGAGGAAACGATGCTCAACCAATCGAAAATTCGCAATATCGCTATCATTGCGCACGTTGACCATGGCAAAACGACCCTCGTTGACCAGATGCTGCGTCAGAGCGGCACGTTCCGTGCCAATGAACAGGTCGTTGAACGTGTCATGGACTCTAACGATCTGGAGCGGGAAAAAGGGATCACCATCCTTGCGAAGAACACTTCTATTGATTATGACGGCTGCCGCATCAATATTGTTGATACCCCAGGGCACGCTGATTTTGGCGGCGAAGTCGAACGCATCATGAAGATGGTCGACGGGGTGCTGCTCGTAGTCGATGCGTATGAAGGCTGCATGCCACAGACGCGTTTCGTGCTCAAGAAAGCTTTGGCTGCCAATCTGACGCCGATCGTTGTCATCAACAAGATGGATAAACCTTTTGTGCGTCCAGGTGAAGTCGTTGACGAAGTCATCGATCTGTTTATCGACCTGGATGCATCTGAAGACCAGCTGGATTTCCCTGTGCTCTACGCCAGCGGTGTCAAGGGCATTGCCAGCGATGATCCGGATGTGCCAGGCGAGAACCTCAAACCGCTTCTTGATGCCATCATTGAATACATCCCTTCGCCAAAGGGTGATCCAAACGGTGCGCTACAGGCGCAGATCACGCTCATGGATTATAATGAGTTTGTCGGTAAGATCGCCATTGCGACGATCAACCGCGGCACGATCCATACCAACGATATGGTCTCCATCATGAACCGTGAAGGTAAGGTGCGCAATGTGCGCGTGACCAAGCTCTTTGGTTTCAAGGGCCTTAAACATACGCCGATCGACGAAGCGTCTGTCGGTGAGATCGTAGCCGTTTCCGGTCTTGGCGAGATCAATGTTGGTGAGACCATCTGCGCACAGAACCAGCTTGATCCAATGCCGTTCATCAAGATCGAAGAGCCAACGCTGGAAATGATGTTCCTCATCAACAACTCGCCATTTGCCGGCAAAGACGGTGATCCGATCACCAGCCGTAAGCTCTGGGCGCGTCTGCAGAAGGAAGCCGAGAGTGACATTGCGCTCCACGTCGCAGAGACCGACAGTGCTGATATGTTCCGCGTTGCTGGTCGTGGGGAGCTTCACCTTTCGATCCTCATCGAGAAGATGCGCCGCGAAGGACTCGAGTTCCAGGTCTCAATGCCGCAAGTCATCATCCATGAAGAAGACGGCGTAAAGATGGAACCTTATGAATACGTCACCCTCGATGTGCCAGAAGAATATATGGGTACTGTCATGGAAAAGATGAGCCAGCGTAAGGGCGAAATGCGTAACATGCAGAACCGTAACGGTGAAGTCCGCCTGGAATATGTCATCCCGTCCCGTGGCCTCGTGGGCTTCCGCACACAATTCCTCACAGACACC
>CAUDRX010000063.1 GCA_958451915.1 uncultured Peptococcaceae bacterium | reverse complement strand
CCGGTCGAAATCGTCACGCAGACGGTCTATCATCTGTGGGATATCTTCGGCGGCACAGTCAACAGTAAGGGCTACAAGGTGCTCGATCCTCATGTGAAGGCTCTGTACGGCGATTCCATCACTGTGCAGCGCTGCGAAAAGATTTATGCCGAACTCAAAGCACACGGTTTTGCCTGCAACAATGTCAGCCTTGGCGTTGGCTCTTTCTCTATGCAGTGCATCGAGCAGAATGGTCAGTTGAAGCCGTTCACCCGCGATACGTTCGGCATGGCTGTCAAGGCAACTTATGGCGTGGTCAATGGCAAAGAGATTCAGATCTTCAAGGACCCCAAGACCGACACTGATCACTTTAAGAAGAGTCTGAAGGGTATGTGTTATGTCACTAAGGATGATTCTGGAAAGCTGGTTTGTACTGATGGCCTGATGGATCACGCTGCTCATTCGGATGGTAACCTGTTGCAAACCGTATTCCGTAATGGCGCGATGGTCAAGGAGTACAGTTTAAAGGAAGTTCGTGAGCGACTGTGGGGAGGGAAGTTCTAATGGCTGTTGTAATCAAAGAAGGTAATGTGTTTGATTCTGACGCTAAGATCATCTGTCATCAGGTGAATTGTCAGGGCGTTATGGGGTCTGGTGTTGCCAAAGAAGTTCGTGAGCGGTATCCAAAGGTGTACGAGGAATATCACACTTACTGCGAAAGCAACAAGGATTGTCCTGAACGAATGCTGGGTGTCGCTCAGATGGTTCCAGTTGATGAAAAAGGTTCCCGATGGATCGTCAATTGCTTCGGTCAGAACGGTTATGGATATGACGGAAAGCAGTACACGTCTGTTGGCGCACTGTTTGAAGCATTCAAAGAAGTGGCCAAAATCGCCAAGGCATCAGGAGTCAAAGTGGCTATGCCGTATGGAATCGGCTGTGTTCGTGGTGGCGCAAAATGGCTGCTTGTGAAAGAAATCATCGATTTTACATTTAAAGACGTTGACGTAGAACTGTGGAGATTGGAGGGTAAATAATATGCGCAAGTATGAATTTGACGCAGCAAAAACCAAGGATGAAATCGTCGAGTGGATTCGGAACTATTTCCGCAAGAATGGTCCTGATTGCAATGCGGTGATCGGCATCTCTGGTGGCAAGGATTCCAGTATCGTGGCTGCTTTGTGCTGTGAAGCGCTGGGCAATGGCCGTGTAATCGGTGTTTTGATGCCCCAGGGCGCTCAGAGCGATATCGATGTGGCGCGGGAACTAGTTAAGCATCTTGGCATCAAGTCGTTCGAGATCAATATCGCAGAGGCTGTGAATACGCTGCTGGCCAATGGACGGGCAGCCGGGCTGTGTGATTCCAAGCAGGCTCGTGTGAATCTGCCGGCACGAATCCGTATGGCAACTCTGTTCATGGTATCTCAGAGTATGAATGGGCGAGTGGCTAACACGTGTAACTATTCAGAGGACTATGTCGGCTGGGCTACGCTATTTGGCGATGGAGCTGGTCAATTCAGTCCTCTCGGCAAGCTGACCGTCACCGAAGTAAAGGCTGTTGGTCGTGAACTTGGTCTTCCTGAAAAGTTCATCGAGAAAGCACCCGCAGATGGGCTGACTGGCAAAACCGACGAGGATAATTTCGGCTTCACCTATGAATTCCTCGACAAATATATTCGTACTGGTGACTTCGGTGGCGATAGTGCTACGGCTGCCAAGATCGATCGGATGCACGAGGCAAACACGTTCAAGCAGCTTCCGATGCCGACATATAGTTCAAACCCGTTTGACTGGTTATTCTAATGATTTGGATTGTACTGTTTTTAAGTATGATATGGTTTCATATTTATGATGATTATCATACACAAGGAATTCTGGCGCAATTCAAACAGAAGAAATGGTGGAAAGAAAATTATCCACAGGATCTGTACAAACACGATTGGAGGATTGCTCTATACGAACATGCTTTTCAATGGTCGTTCACCACGATGCTCCCGCTGCTTGTGTATTCTGTGTGGGCATGGAAAGAAACAGGTTTATATCATGGTTTGATATGGTGGACTGGATTGCTTGTCATAAATACAAAGGTTCATGCTGAAATAGACAATGAAAAAGCAAATGATCTGACGATCAGTTTGTTTATAGATCAGATTCTTCACATTCTTCAGATCGGATTTACGATTATACTTTTTATGATTGGAGTGAATTAAATGGAAAAGACAAAGGTTGATGTCTTGATTGTTGTCGATATGCAGAACGATTTTGTTACTGGCGCTCTTGGTACTCCAGAAGCTCAGGCGATTGTGCCGAAGGTCGTGGAGAAGATCAAGAACTGGAAGGGTGAAATTCTGTATACGCAGGATACGCATTATGACAACTACCTCGAAACTCAGGAAGGCAAACATCTTCCTGTAAAACATTGTATTGAACATACGAGGGGCTGGTTGTTTGTTGACGAGATTGAATATGATCTTTTGCCTGAAATGAAAGATCCACAAGCAAAAATTTATGAAAAGAGAACTTTCGGTTCGACATTGCTGATGGAAGATTTATGCGACTCTCATTTCTCTACAATTGGAGGAATGGCAGATTTTAAGATCAATTCCATTACTCTGGTCGGCCTCTGCACGGATATCTGCGTCATTTCGAACGCGCTTCTGCTTAAGGCAGCACTACCTGAGGTTCCTATCATTGTGGATGCAAGTTGCTGTGCCGGTGTGACTCCTGAGTCCCACAAGAATGCACTGGCAGCTATGAAGATGTGCCAGATTGAGATCGTGAACGAGGAATAAAATGCACTACGTTAATGAAGATATTATTTTGAGTGCTGATGGAGCAAAACGACTCCGGTATCTTCTAAGCCATCCGGATGTAGAGAACACGCAAAAGAGGTTAAAGGAGTGTATGGACTCTCTCGCTGAAATGAATTATCGGGAGAACGAAGACGGGACTGCTTCTTTTGATATTGATCTTGAGGTGTAATCAATGGAAGAGATTATTATTTTCGGCTAATGTCCGAATGCCAGGTGATTGGCGGTACTGGGGCAGACATAACCGCCGCCAGAATAATTTAGTTGGAGGTGTGCAATATGTTTTTACTTATCAATATTTATGAGAGCGAAACAACTTCGGCTTATGTCGCCAATGTGAATCAGTTTGAAAGTTTCGATGCAGCGCAAAAAGAAATGCAGAAATGCGTTCAACGCACATATTGGGATTACTATAAAACATGGAAAGATGACAACGAAGACGAGGATCGTGAACCACACGTAGATGGAGACGATACAACAATGTTTGTTGTTGGTTATGACTATAAGGATACTTTGCAGATTTATCATTTATAAAAGAGGTGCAATTATGGCCAGTAAAGGTCGATATTGCTGAATTGAAAGGAGAATGGGTATGAACGAAGAAATCGAAAAGAAGCAGACTGAGCTTAAAAATGAGATCTATGAAGATCTGAAGAAATATCTGACATGGGATGATTATATCAAACTCACCCAATGGCTGAACGAACATAATTTTTGGGTAGCTCCTGCATCTGCAAAATATCATGGCTCTCATCCATGTGGTTTAGCCGAGCATAGCATTGCTGTTGTGAAGGCTCTTGTTTCGTTGACAGATAAATTAGGACTGAAATGGGAAAATCCACGCTCTCCGTATCTAATTGGGCTGCTGCATGACGTTTGCAAAACAGATCAGTATCTTTTTATCCCGGATAAAGGAACATATGAGTATCTGAATGACTCTATTTTCAGTCATCATGGTGAAAAATCTATCTGTATGCTGGCGAGTATTATCACCCTGACAGAGGAAGAAGTCGCGTGTATTCGATGGCATATGGGGGCATATGAGACAGATACGAACGAATGGAAGTATTATGGTCGGGCCATTAGCCAGTATCAGAATGTGCTGTGGACTCACACGGCAGATATGATGGCCAGTCATATTGCTGGTGTGTAAGGAGGGATTATAATGTCGCCCTGTTTAATGTGCGCCGAAAAGAACTGTCACAACTGTCCATGTGCAATCTGTGAGGTCGTCAATGGCAAGCTGCAGGATAATTTTGTAATGCAAACAGCAATGAAGAATAAAGCGGACTGCAAGAAATTCATGGTGCGTCTTTCAGTAGAGCTTCAGCAAATCGGCCAGATGAAATCCAGGAGCTGGACGGATAAAAACAACTGGCGCGGGTTCCCGGCGGGCTGGTTCAAGCATGATGATCTGGTTTCGTGGTTGCTCTGTCATTGTTAAAAGGAGGTGGCAAGATGGGATACACAGTATATATTACAGCAAATCGCTATTATGAAGTACATATCAAGGATGCAAAAGATACAGACGATGCAATGCAGCAGGCTCTGGCAAAGTATGATAACGGAGAGCTCGAAAGCTATGAGGACGAGTTTGAATCGGCGTTCGCGGAATCGGAGGATGATTGATTGGCAAGCAAGTGGCAAACCTGTCGGCTATCAGAAACTCAGGATCGTCGGGTGAAGTTGACCAAGGCCAAAAAGGAAGAAATCGCCCGTAAGTTTGAAACCGGTGAATACTCACTCCGGGGTCTGGCGCGGGAGTACAATGTCTCGCACAAAACGATTTCGCTCATTGTCGATCAGCGGGCAAAACGAAAGAACGATGAATACAACAGAACACACTGGATGTATTATCGCCCGGATGCAGAAACAATGCGGGAAGCGCATCGAAGGTCAAAAGAATATAAAAAGCGACTGTACGAAAGAGGAGAGTTGAAATAATGGGACAGCGGTTGGTTATTACGGTCCATGCGTTTGATGAGGATATCGCCACGATCTATTATCACTGGTCTGCATATACAACCAGCGCACTGGACGAAGCTCAGAAGATCCTTAAAAATGTCAAATGGGAAGATACCACGTCAAAGGACGAATTGATCCTGCGTATCGTTCGCTTCATGGAGTCCAATGGGGGATGTATCGATTTTGAGGATAAGCCGGAGTTCAATAAGCGTTTCCCGAATGTTGAGTTTAAGGACGATGGCTCCCGCAACGATGGTCTTGTTGCAATCTCTGAGCAGGTAATGGACAAGCAAAAATACTGGTCTGAGGGCGACTTGATCATTGATTTTGATAACGAAATGATTTGCAACTCGGTTTTCTGGTGGTATGATTCGGACGAATCTCTGCGGGATGAACTTGGCGAGGATTGCGATATTGATTTTGACACTATTCCGGAGCTCAAGATCGATCCCGGCGAATTTTCGTTCGATGATCTTACATATATGATCGAGACGTTTACAGATGGCTATAGTTATCATCGCTATCAGGGTGAAATCTTGGAAAGTATTGATGGTTGAGTGAGGTGATAAAAAATGACACGAGAGGAATTGCAGTTGATCATTGCAAGTGAACCGTATAATTTTCTGCGCACCAATCCGCATTTGGGCAAGCAAGTGATGTTTTTGACCATTGGCGGCAGCCACGCCTATGGAACGAATGTGGAAGGGTCAGACGTTGATATCAGGGGTGTCGCACTTAACACAGAACATGAGCTGCTTGGCATGGACACGTTCGATCACTGGGTCGATGAAACTACTGATACAACGGTATTCAGTTTCAATAAAGCAGTTAAGCTAATGTGCAGCGGCAATCCGAACATGCTGGAGCAGCTTGGAAATGCTGACGATCTTGTCATCAGCTATCATCCGGCCACAAAGCTTTTGATGGATAATAAGAAGTTGTTCCTGTCCAGACAGGTCGTGTATTCGTTTGGTGGCTTTGCAGATAAATTGTTCAAGAAGGCAGTCACTTTGGGCGAATGGTGTAATCAACACCCAGAAGATCAGATCACAAAGAAGCGAATGAACAAAACCATTATGAATATGATTCGTCTTTACCTTATGGTCTTTGATATTCTGGAAAAGGGAGAGATCATTACGAATCGGGCGGAGAACCACGACCTGTTAATGATGGCTCGAAACGGTGAATTCCAGGCTGCCAACGGTTATATCAAGCACGATGTAAAAGATTTCCACAAAGAATATGAAAAGCGCCTGCAGTACGATAAGGCGAACACTGCTTTGCCGGACACCATCGATAGAAACCGTGTCAACGAGTTAGTTGTGACTATCAATCGAATGGCGCTAGAAACGGCTTGATGTCCGATTTATAGGACTGGTCTCGTAGTATTATAATAAGGAAGGAGTATACCCTCCACGGATGAGGGTATGAAAATTGAATATGTTAAAGCTGTCAGTGTCGAACGCAAACAGCAAGATGGGGAGTATCAAGTCGATCTCGATGCCCCGTATCAAAACCTGTGCTCCAGGCGTTCCGTGTGCAAAAACGTGCTATGTCAGTCACTTCGACTGGCGAACCACGGTACGAAACGCCTATGACAACAATTTGAATCTGTGGTTAACAGACCCTGACGGCTTTGAAGTCCAAGCGACTGCAGCTGCTTATGGGTCTTTTTATTTTCGGTGGCATGTCAGTGGAGATATCGTGGATGAACGATATTTCGATATGATGTGCCGCATCGCAACTAGACTCCCTCGCACCCAGTTTCTCGCATTCACCAAGAAATACGATCTGGTTAACACATTTGTGGAAGCGGGCGGTACGATTCCAAGCAATTTACATATTCTCTTTTCATCCTGGCCTGGCTATAATGTAAACAACCCTTATAATCTGCCAGTTGCTTATGTGGCATTTAAAAATGGATATTGTGAAGCGCCGGCCGATGCACATGAGTGCTCTGGCCATTGCGAGGATTGTGCTTACGCTGGTAAAAACTGCTGGGTTATGGGGCGAGGCCAGTCCATTGTTTTAAAAGAGCATTAAGGATTTTATAGACCCCTATTATAATAATGTAGGAAGGATGATATAAATGGCGTATGTTCTTACCAACGGACACACCTATATCACAAAAAAGCCGAATGGCAAATTCACAACAACATACGATTCAAGCCTGGCTTCGCAGTATGATGCAGAAAGCAAAGCCTGGAACGTATTGAATTGTTTGCCGCGTACATATAAAGAAGCCGGGTATCTCCCAAAGAAAATCGAAGTCAAGGAAGCATCGGCACAGTTAAAAGAGCTGGCCGCTCCCGCACAGCCAGAACGAAAGCGGTTCGATCCTGTATCTTACCCCGTCGAAGATTCAGAGTGGATGACTGATTTTAAAAAGAGTCTAAAAATTGTCGATAAAACTCTCAGCAGCTTAAAGCCGATGTATGCAAACCTCTATTCTGATCTGACTCGGGCAACAGATGAGATTGATGATCTGGAGCACGCCATTGAGCTTGTCAAGGCAAATGCAGTCCAGCGCTGCTTTCTTGAGAACGAACTAAAGAAGGCGCGTAAGATCCGCCGCGAGTGCAAGGATGCGATGAGCCTGATCGAAATGGTGCTGAAGTTCAATCTGGATGACTGGGGAACTGGCAGGGTGCAGTCTGAAATCGTTCGTCTGGAAACTCGGTGTTATACACCGAAGGTCCGTGATGATATTTTTGTTTAAGGAGTGATTTATTATGAGTGGAGCAGTATCGTTTGTTTTGGGCTTGCTGGGGCTGGGAGCAGCGACTGGAGTAAGCGCGGTTCAGGACGCAGGGATCAATAAAAAGAAAGACCAAGTAGCCGGAATTCATTGCTGGGAGGGTGACCCTGAAACGCTTAAGATGCGCAGGCGTGTTCGTGATGAATGGATGAGCTTGCATGGAGGCGGTCCAAACTGTCTAGGGAAGTGGCCATCGGAGTATCCAAATGGACGGTATATGCATTCTAAATATCGCTATTGGTTCAAAGCACATCTCGATGCAAAAGGCATTCCGTATGATGATGAGATCCTGGATGAGGTAAGTCATGTCAACGGAGACAGAAACAATATTGCATTGATGTATAGTGCAGGAAAGAAACGTCGTGGCTGGTTCTAAACAATTAAAAGTTGTCGCTTTGGGTTGAAATGCGCCATGTTTTGTGGTAAAATAACAACCGAACTGAATTTGGTTAGAAAAACAGAACATCTTTTAGTTGTTTGGAGGGCAAAATGCGGATCACATATACTGCCCAGGAAATGTACGAACATATCCGATCATATGACATTATTGAGTTCTGGGGCAGCCGGAACGAAGAAAATGTCTGCATGATCAAAGCCAAGTCATCCTGCGTTGCACTGAGAAAAGGCAAGCGATACAACTACATCAGTATCGAATGTCAGTTTGACCACAGGTCAGACATCCTTTGTTGCTGCTGCAACATTACAGGCAACGTGTTTTCTTGTGAAGTTGAGAGGGGGAAAAAGTCGGAGCGCCTTATTATTACATCAGATTGCACAGAGGAGCCAATCACACTTTTTTTAAAAAATCTCTAAATTGGTATTGTAAAGTGTGAATGAATATGGTATAATAAGGACACAAAGTAAAACAGATGGTCAGCAAGGAGGTCATAATATGTTTAAGGCTGGCTCAAGTGTCCCCAAAATCGGTGAGATCCGTCTCGGTTATGTTGCCGATATCAAGCAGGAAGGAAAAACTGTTCATAAATATTATGGCGTTCATCCTTATCTGATCGTCAGCAACAACATCTACAACAAAAACTCTGGCCAGTGTGAGGTGATTCCATTCACCACAAAACGCTGGAACAGCCGCAACCCGGTCCATGTTGATTTTGGTGTAGGTGAAGTCGATGGCTTACCGCATGAATCCACTCTTGTGATCGAAGGCCGCGATACGCTGTTAAACTCTCAGCTGAGCGAACCAATCGGAACGTTCTCTGATAAGAACTGGCAGCGCGCAGCGAACGCCATGGTAATCCAGTGTCCGATGCTTGCGGCGGCATTCAGTACAAATCTGGTCTCTGCATCATAAAATCTACGATTCTGTTTGCAAAATCTTCTTACATAGTGTACAATGAATCTAATAGTTCATATACCGACCCACTGTGTAAGGAGATATCAAACGATGAGACAGAGTGCGGAATATTATAATGAAGAGCTCAAGACCAGATTTATTCTGGATAAAATGTGCGAAAAAGATTCCAACGGAGATCCAGCTAAGGATTCCGCTGGCGAATATATCATTCTTGCTAAGAGTAAGAACAGGTATAACAAGGTTCGCAGCATTTTTCATAAGCTTGCCGCGTTCGAACAGAAGTATGAGAAAGACTTTTATGAGATCGAGTCTGACAAAGACGAAGAATTTATAAATGATCTGTTCTCAAGGTGGATTTCCGAACTGAATGAAAACTACAGCATCTTTGTGTTGTCTATTTTCAAGCAGTATATTATGTGGTGCAGAGATGAGGGTTTGCTTTCAACGCAGCGGTACTATCAGCATCCGTTCTTTGACATGGAAATGTCCGGATGGAAAAAGAAAGACACCAGTTCCACTTTCCGCTCTGAGCGTGTAAAGAACCAGCTGGAAGCCATTGCAAACAAGAGTACCGATGAATTGGCTGAAAACTATGTGTTTCCATCAGAAGATGATTTCTTCACCTACGTCGTTTCTGTGTTCTCGGAAGAAGGGGCTATTATGACAGGCGCAATCATGTGTCTGCTGTATTATGGATTCCAGTCCGAAGAGATTCGCATCATCAAAAGAAAAGACGTTGATGTAGACACGAGAACCGTCTGCGGGAAATATATCGATCACGATATCGCATGGTCGATCATCTGTAAAGCCAAAAACACGACCACCTATCTCAAAAACCACGCAAAGGGACAACTTGGGAAGTTAGAAATGAATCTCGGCGATGGTCCATATCTTATTCGTACAAGCAGAGAGAGTTCCAATGATAACCCTGTGCCAATTGGATACTTCAAAGACCTGTATCGAAGAGAAAAGAAAATTGTTGAGGGGCTTCCGCCAACATCTAACTATAAAAACATCCTTGTTAAAACAAGCACCATCAAAAACCTGCGCGAATTCTATGAGATCATGTCGGAAGAGCACGAGTATGGTATCGAATATGTCGCTGAAAAATTCAGACAGAACCAATATGATACGCCGCTCACATTCCGAAAGTATCAAATAATGCGCGAGAAAGCAAGAGAATTATAAAAATGAAGGGGCCTGACCAGCCCCTGAATTTTTCCTTTACCATTCACACTTTACACTGCCATTATAATGAATAGGAGGTGATTGAAATGAGAAAGACGATTGCAGCCATTGTTGTAACCGGCGTTTATCTGCTGACGAATTTGCTCAGCGGTGAAGCAGCGGGTCCGGTCGAGACATATCAGGGCTGGAGCGATGAACTCAAGTCGTATACGCAGTCTGTATGTGACGAATACAATGTCGATTATTCGTTGGCGCTCGGTGTGATCTATAACGAAAGCAGGTTCCAAAGCGGCCTGACTCATGTGAATTCAAACGGCACAGTCGATTACGGTCTGATGCAGGTCAACGAGGTCAACTTCGATTATCTCAACAAGACGCTTGGCGTTCGATCCATGTCTGAACTGCTGGATGATAGAACGGGCATCAGATGTGGTGTTCAGCTGCTGGCGTATCATAAGCAGTACACTGGCAACGATTCGGCGGCGCTTCTTCGCTACCAGATCGGGGCAGGGAAGTACAAACAGTACCTGAGGAAAGGTCGGTATACCAACCAGACGCATCAACAGGTGCTTACATATCAGAGCGAACTCGCTTCTTATATGGATTCCTTACGGTAGGAAAAAAATCGGGCGACAGAAAAACGTCTGTTTGACCTGATCAATCGGTGGAGTGAATCCACCTTTATATGCTGGAGTGGCGCAATGGTAGCGCAGGAAATTTGTAATTTTCAGGTTGCAGGTTCAAGCCCTGTCTCCAGCACCATTAGAACAGCGGGCAACCGCAGTCAAAGATTATAAATTACATAAGGAGAATGATTATGACTACTGAAACTATGACAATCCATCGTGGTCTGGCCGAGCTGAAGGTTTTGGACGATCGTATCATGAAGCTGCTGAGCGAGGCCAAGTTTTGTGGTGCCGCTAAGAATTGTATGCAGAAGCTGGGCGGTGTAACTATTGAAGAGTACAAGCAGAATGCCCAGTCTACTTATGATAAGATCACTGATTTGATGGCTCGTCAGGCAGCGATTAAGCGGGCGGTGTCCGAGTCCAATGCGGTTACTCATGCTGTTGTATGTGGACATGATTATACTGTTGCGCAGCTTATTTGGATGAACCAGCACGGCATTGATTTCAAGAGTACTTTGCTCAATGTTCTGGAGCGTCAGTATGCAAGCGCAGTTGCTGCTACTGAGGCTGCAAACTCCAAGCTGAGTGATAAGGCAGATGATTTTATCAGCCGAAACAACGCTGGCGCAGACAAGAACAGTATGGATGCGGAAGCTATTAAGGATATGCGAGAGAGCTACATTGAGCGTGAAACCATGCAGCTGGTCGACGGTATCAACATCAAGAAGATCAAGGAAGAACTGGCTGATGAGATCAATAAGTTCAAGGCTGAGGTTGACGCGGTTTTGTCTACTTCTAACGCCATGACTGAGATCACAATCGAATACTGATATTTAATCAGCGAAGCATATTCACTGTCTATCGAAAACGACAAACTGTAATCGTTCGTTCTTTGCTGATGGTAGCCTGCTTGAACGAAATCAAATAATAAAAAAGCTAATAACCATTCATATAAAAGCTGGCCTCATAAGCCGACAAGATGAAATCAAGTAAAATATTTGGTAATACTTGAATTTTTGGATTTGTCAAGAGGTTAAGACGCAAGCCTATAAGCTTGAAACGATGGTTCGAATCCATTATCCAAAAAAAATCGAATCAAGAGAAGGAGTTGTCCCAAGGGCCAACACGTAGTTGATTCAAATGTCTTGGAAAGGTTAACGGTTATTGATTTAAAGGTTAAAGGTTGAAAGTTCAAAGCTTAAACTTCTAGCTAAAGATTAAATAGTAACGAATACAGGTCAAAGATTTATAAAATCCATGGGCACAGGTTTGTGGATCGATTACATAAGTCCCGTTGTTTACCACATGGCTGGTAGATGGTGAGCGCCTTGGCAGGGGCGTAACAATACCTGCCGTTTATATGGT
>CAUDRX010000062.1 GCA_958451915.1 uncultured Peptococcaceae bacterium | reverse complement strand
TGCTTGATCATCTTGCACACATGCCGTTTATTAAATTCCGCTCCCGTCAGTATGAATTTGCTCGTCTGGAGCTTGAAAACACCGTCACTTCCAAGCGCAAGCTCAAAGCGCTGGTCGATGCGGGTCTTGTCGATGGCTGGGACGATCCGCGCCTTCCGACCATCGCTGGTCTGCGCCGTCGCGGCTATACGCCGGCAGCTCTCAAGGATTTCTGCGAACGCGTAGGTGTGGCAAAATCCAATAGCCGTGTTGAGACCGGATATTTGCTGCACTGTCTGCGCGAGGACCTCAACCAGCACGCGCCGCGCACGATGGGTGTGCTGCGTCCGCTCAAGGTGACCATTACCAATTATCCGGAAGATCAGATCGAGATGCTGACTGCTCAGGTCAACCCTAACGATCCGGAAGCCGGCACCTATGAGATCCCGTTCGGGCGCCATCTTTATATCGAACAGGCTGATTTCCGTGAGGAAGCGAACAGCAAATATCATCGCCTCAAACCCGGAAAGGAAGTCCGTCTGAAATATGCCTACATTCTCCAAGGCAATGATTATGTGAAAGATCCGGAGACCGGTGAGATCACTGAACTTTTCTGTACCTATGATCCGACGACCAAAAGCGGTGGTGAAAACGCCAATCGCAAAGTGAAAGGGACCCTGCATTGGGTAGAAGCGACCAATGCCGTCGATGCCACGGCGCATCTCTATGGGGATCTCCTTGATTTTGACTCTCAGGCTGAGAACATCGTTGATCAGTTCAACCCACAGAGTCTGGAAGTGCTCGAGGGCGTGAAGCTCGAACCGATCATGAAGGACGCTGGGACGGGAACCACCTATCAGCTTCTGCGCAACGGCTATTTCTGTGTAGACAGCAAATACTCTGCGCCTGGTCACATCGTGCTCAACGAGACCTGTGGGCTCAAAGACAGCTTTAAGGGGTGATGGGGATGACAGCCATCCGTTGTATTTTTACATATATCTGGTTTGGTGCAGTGCTCGTGATCCGTCTGCCGCTGCGCCATAAGGTGGAGCGGCTTATTGAGGCGGGCGAGTTTGAAGAAGCCCAGCGCCGTATCTGGAAGTTTGCCAATCATCTTGCGCGGGTGGGATGCAGACTGTTGGGCATCAAGCTCACTGTGAAGGGGTTGGAGAATGTGCCAAAAGAAGGTTCGGTGCTCTATGTCGGTAATCACCAGAGTATGGCTGATCCACCGGTGATGTTGGCAGCGATTCCACGGCCAAGTGCTTTTATCTGCAAGGAAGAGCTTGACGGTATCCCGGTCTTTTCCCGATGGGTATCGGATCTCGGTTCTTATTTCCTGCCGCGCACCGAATCGCGGAAATCGCTGGAGATCATACTGAGCGCGGCCAAGCTTCTGAAAAAATATGAGCATGGCATGTGCATCTTTCCAGAGGGGACCCGTTCCGACCATGGTGATATGCGTCCTTTTAAGCCGGGCAGTCTGAAGATCGCCACGAAGTCCGGAGCAGCGATCGTACCATTCGCTATAGAAAATACCATCAATGTCCTGCCGCGCGGCAGCTATTTCTTCAAAGCACTGCCTGTGACGGTGACTTTCCTGCCGGCGATCATGCCGGAGGATTACAAGGGCAAGGATACCTCGACCCTGACAGACAAGATCCAGGCAGATATTGCGGAGGTTGTCGGCTGCAGGATCGTGGCTGATCAGGATGAGACGGCTCAAGACGATAAGGGAGAATGATTATGAGTTTACGTTCTACGCTGGCCAGCCTTGCTGGCAGGACCAGCAAAGTGATACTGGAAAAGACCCGCAGTGGTGGCTCCAGTATGCCGGGGAAGGTGGCACTGGCGATCGATCCGGACATCCTGGCGCACCTTTCGAAAGATTACCGTACCGTCATCGTCACTGGGACCAACGGTAAGACCCTGACGACATCCTTCATCACCAAGATCTTTCAGGAAAAATATGGGCAGGTTCTGACCAATCCGACTGGTGCCAACCTCCTGCAGGGGATCATTTCCTGTTTTCTCGGGGCGCCGCGGCAGAAGACCGGCACCAAATATGCTGTGCTGGAAGTCGATGAAGCGACGCTCAAGCATGTCACAAAATACATCAAGCCGGAGGTTATCGTTTTTACAAACCTTTTCCGGGATCAGATGGACCGCTATGGCGAGATTTATACCACCTATCGGATGATGCTTGACGGCGCCGAGCAGGTGCCAACGGCAACGATCGTCGCCAATGGCGATCTTCCGATCTTTTCCAGTGTGGTGCTGGAGAATCCTGTGGAGTATTTTGGATTTGCCCATGAAGCTGAGCATGAGCAGATGGCCCATTACAATACCGATGGCATCCTTTGTCCAAGATGTGACAATATCCTGCATTACAAGCTGTTGACATATTCCAACCTGGGTAAATTCTACTGCCCGTACTGTGATTTCAAACGGCCGGAACTGGCTCATGCGGTGACGGCTATCAATGCGCTGACGCCGGAATCCTCGCGCTTTGATATCGATGGAGTCGCGTTCGACCTGCCGATCGCTGGGCTATACAACATCTACAATGCCCTCGCTGCTTACAGCGTGGCAAAGCATTTCGGCATCAGCGACCAATACATCAAACGAGGTTTTGATGCTGCCAAACGTGTCTTTGGCCGTCAGGAGCATATCAATATCGCTGGTAAGGATGTGGTCATGAACCTGATCAAAAATCCCGTTGGCTTCAATCAGATCGTAGATATGCTGGCGACAGACACGGCGCCGTTTTCACTTGTCTCACTCCTGAACGACCGACCTGCTGATGGCACCGATGTCAGTTGGATATGGGACGGCGATTTTGAAAAACTCGTCTCGATCACAACTGGTCGTCCGGTATTCCTTTCGGGGATCCGCGTGGCCGAACTTTCGACCCGTTTTGAGGTCGCTGGGCTTGTGCCGGACGAACAGCACATCGATCAGGAGCTTTCGCACATCGCTGACTGGATCGCCCATGCACCGACTGACAAGGTCTACATCCTTGCGACTTATACAGCCACACTCGATCTGCGCCGTACTTTTGCGGAACAAGGGTATATAAAGGAGGGCATGGCGATATGAAGTTAAGGATCTGTCACCTTTACGGCAATCTGCTAAATACTTACGGCGACAACGGCAACCTTCTGATGCTCCAGTATCTGGCGCGTCAGCACGGGCTCGAAGTTGAGACCACGCTGGTGAGCCTTAAAGAGCCCTTCGACCCGGAGGCTTTTGATCTGCTCTTTATAGGCGGTGGACAAGACCATGAACAGATGGTTATTGCCAGGGATCTGCCGTCGAAACGAGAGGCTCTCGTTCGCTATGTCGAGGGCGGCGGCACGGGGCTGGCCATCTGCGGCGGCTATCAGCTGCTCGGTCAGTTTTACGAGACCGCTGATGGGCAGAAGATCGAAGGTCTTGGTGCGTTGCCACATTACACACTGCGTCAGATCGATAACCGCTTTATCGGCGATATCGAGATCCACAATGATGGTTTTGGCGAGACTTATCTCGGCTTTGAGAACCACAATGGCCGCACTTTCCTCGGTGAAGGTGAAGCGCCACTCGGACGTGTCGTCACAGGTCATGGCAACAATGGCGAAGACGGCACTGAAGGCGCTGTTTATAAGAACATTTTCTGTTCCTATTTTCATGGGCCGCTCCTGGTGCGCAACCGCCACCTCGCAGAGCGCCTGATCGCGACAGCACTTGAACAACAAAAATGATAGAACCTGCAAACGCTGCAAGGAGAGCCTTGCAGCGTTTTTTGTCGGCAGAGGCTCGTAAAAAAGTGATTGCTTGTCTGCAAAGAGCAGGGTATCATAAAAGTATCAAGATAAAGGAGTGACGCAAATGTTACATGAATTTACTTTTCCGTCCTATAATGAACGAGACAATGTACAGGCATGGATTTATGTCCCGGCTTGTGACCCTGTCGGTGTGGTACAGTTGGTGCATGGTTTTGGTGAGCATTCCCGCCGTTATTTTCACATGATCGTGCGCTATCTCGAAGCAGGTTTCGTTGTTGCTGCCGATGACCATGTTGGTCATGGTAAAACCGCGCAGCTCAATGATACCTGGGGCGACTGGGGAGACAAAGGGTACGAAACGATGGTCGAAGATGAGAAGCGTCTCATGGATCTTGTCAGGGAAAAATTCCCTGAGCTGCCATACTTCTTCTTCGGTCACAGCATGGGGTCTGTGATCACCCGTCAGTTCGTTGCCCGCTATGGTGCTGAGCTGGCTGGAGCAACCTTCTGCGGTACCTGTGGCACTGTGCCGAAGATGGCTGAAGCACGTCCTGTCATCGAAAAGCTCGTGGCCGATGGCCGCGGCAATGAAGCTGACGCTGAAGCTACCGTGGCGATGATGGGCTGGATGAGCGAGCGTATTCCGGATGCGACTCTTGGTAACGAATGGATCTGTCATGATCCATATGTTCAGGTCGATCACGCCAATGATCCTTTTGATGGCTTTACCAAACCAACATTGAACAAGTCTCTGCTCGATTTCATGGATATGATCGCTGACATCACCGGGCAGCAGTGGGCAGAACGTGTGCCAAAGGATCTGCCGCTTTATTCCATCGCTGGTGATCAGGATCCATTTGGCCTCTATGGTCAGGGTGTGTATGAAGCGTCCAACTGGCTCGCAGATACCGGCCATGACATCACTACCCTTGTTTATCCAGGCTATCGTCACGAGATCCACAATTATGCTGATCTCAAAGACGAGGTTTGTGACGGTGTCATTGAATTCATGCTTGATGCGATCGCTGGCGATGTGGTCTGCGAAGGCTGAAGCCAGAGATAATTTTTCAGGCTCGTGCGCGGCACGGGCCTTTACTTTTTAGGGACCATCTTTTATAATGAGAAGCGTTATAGATTTCATACGAAGAACGGGAGCCCGGCTGGCGTGCACTGTGACAGGGAGAGATGGCACGACTGGAACCATCTTACAGTGGCCGGCATGTGGATTTCGCCCGGGAGTATCCTGCCCTGAACAGAGTAGGGGGAGGCGTTGGCGGCGTTAACGCGATGAGTGATCTGCGCATGCGCAGATAATTAGGGTGGTACCACGGCACGTCGTCCCTTGCGGACGGCGTGCTTTTTATTTTGAAGGAGGAAGACAATGAAAGACGCTTTAATGCAAATCAAAGAGGCGGCCCTCGAAGCCATCAGTAAACAGGACGACCTCGAAAAACTCAATGAACTGCGTGTTAAATACCTTGGTAAAAAAGGGGAACTGACTGCCATCCTCAAAGGCATGGGCAAGCTTTCCAAAGAAGAGCGCCCTGTTATCGGTGAGCTCGCCAACACTGTGCGCGACGCCATTGGGCAGGCCCTTGAAGAGAAAACGGAGGATCTGCGCGCCAAAGCTCTGGAAGCAAAACTCGCTTCTGAGACGCTCGACGTTACCTTGCCGGGCATCAGTATGCCAGAGGGCCATCTGCACCCACTCACTCAGGTCATCAACGATGCCAAGCGTATCTTTACCGGTCTGGGTTTCGAGATCGCCGAAGGGCCTGAGATCGAGAGTGATTACTATAACTTTGAAGCGCTCAATCTACCACCGGACCATCCGGCTCGCGATATGCAGGATACTTTCTATATCAGCGACAAGGTTGTGCTGCGCACGCAGACTTCTGGCTGCCAGGTGCATGCCATGGAAAAAATGAACGGCAAGCTGCCGGTCAAAGTAATCGCGCCAGGTCGCGTATATCGCCGTGACGACGATGCGACCCACTCTCCGATGTTCCATCAGATCGAAGGTCTCCTGGTCGACGAACACATCACTATGGCTGACCTTAAGGGCGTGCTCCTGGCATTTGCCCGTGAGATGTTTGGACAGGATGTGAAGATTCGTCTGCGTCCAAGCTATTTTCCATTCACTGAACCATCGGCCGAAGTCGATATCAGCTGTGTGGCCTGCGGCGGCAAAGGCTGCCGTGTCTGCAAGGGCACGGGCTGGCTGGAGATCCTT
Source organism: uncultured Peptococcaceae bacterium (assembly GCA_958451915.1). Classification (GTDB taxonomy): domain Bacteria; phylum Bacillota; class Peptococcia; order Peptococcales; family Peptococcaceae; genus UMGS1590. The sequence goes on along the minus strand of CAUDRX010000062.1, from coordinate 6,205 downwards.
GGCAGCGGCATGGTGCATCCAAACGTGCTGCGTGCCGGCGGTTATGATCCAGAAAAAGTCACCGGCTTTGCTTTCGGTATGGGCGTGGAGCGTATCGCAATGCTGCGTTATGACATTAATGACCTGCGCCTGCTCTTCGCCAATGACAAACGTTTCCTGGAACAGTTCTAAATAGGAGGTCCGCATGTTAGTATCATATAATTGGTTAAAAGAATACGTTGATATCGAACCATCTGCCTATGAACTGGCAGAGATCATCACCCGTGCCGGTGTCGAGATCGGTGGCGTGGAACCTACGAACAAGGGGGTCAAAGGGCTGGTCGTGGCCAAAGTCCTGACCTGTGAAGACCATCCGGATTCTGACCATCTGCATTGCTGCACCGTGACCACCGATGGCGAGAACGTCATCAAGGTCGTTTGTGGCGCCCCAAATGTGGCTGCCGGACAGAAAGTCATGTTCGCACAGGTGGGTGCGACATTGCCGGGTGATATCGTCATCAAAGCCACCAAGCTGCGTGGCCAGGAATCCAATGGCATGATCTGCTCCATGCAGGAGATCGGCGTGGATGAAGACCTTGTGGCTCCAGCGGATAAAGACGGCATTCGTGTGCTGCCGGAAGATGCTCCGCTCGGCGCAGATGTCATGGAATACCTCGGCATGAATGACTGGGTGCTGGATGTTGACCTGACGCCAAACCGCAGTGATTGCCTGAGCGTTTACAACATTGCCCGTGAAGTTGGGGCGCTGCTCAAGAAGCCGGTCAAGCCGATCGATATCACCACCGCCGAAGGTGATGCGATCAATGATAAGATGAAAGTCACCATCCAGGCACCAGATCTTTGCCACCGTTTCACTGGCACTATGGTCGAAGGTGCCAGGATCGGCCGCTCTCCGATCTGGATGGAACACCGCCTGCAGTGTGCTGGTATGCGTCCGATCTCTAACCTTGTTGATGTCACCAACTATGTCATGATGGAACTCGGTCAGCCACTGCACGCCTATGATTACACCACCCTCGCAAAGAATGAGATCATCGTGCGCACCGCTGCACCTGGTGAGCATATCACCACTCTTGACGGCCAGGATCGCGCCCTCACTGATGAAATGCTTCTCATCTGTGACGGTGAACGTGCCATCGGCATTGCTGGTGTCATGGGCGGGGAGAACACCGAGATCGAAGACAGCACCGAGACTGTCATGATCGAATCCGCCTGCTTCAATGCGCATAATGTCCGCCGCACCGAAGTCGCACTGAACCTTCGCACTGAAGCGGCGCAGCGCAACGAAAAGAGCATTGATATCACCGTCACGCCGATCGCCGGCTGGCGTGCTGCCAATCTCATGTGTGAAACGGCTGGTGCCCATCTCGTGGCTGGTCAGATCGATGAATATCCAACCAAGCATGAACCGGTCATCGTTTCGATGAAATATCAGAAGGCCAACGATGTACTTGGCACAGACATCCCATTTGCAGACATGCGCGGCTATCTGCTCGACCTCGGTTTTGAGATCCTTGAAGAAGACGCCGAAGGTCTTACTGTGAAGGTACCAAGCCATCGTCCGGATGTCTCCATCCAGGAAGACCTCATCGAAGAGATCGCCCGTCTCTATGGCCTCGACAATATTCCTGAAACCCTGCCTTTCGGTGCCACAAACCCTGGCGTGCTGACCCCTGAGCAGCGTCTCGTTGATCAGATCAAACAGACCCTCGCTGGCCTTGGCCTGGATGAGATCGTCACCTATAGCTTCATCAATCCAAAGCATTCTGATCTTCTGCGTTATCCAGCCGATGATGTGCGTCGCGCACAGATCGTCATCTCCAATCCGCTCAGCGAAGAGATGAGCGTCATGCGCACAAGCCTCCTGCCATGCATGCTCGAGACCCTGAGCGACAACGAGCACCATCATCAGCAGGATCTCGCCTTCTTTGAGTGCAGCTCTGTCTTCTCCAGCGATCATCCTCTGACCATGGACGCTCTTGCGACCGAAGAACAGCACCTCGTACTCGCCCTCACTGGTCAGACCCGCAAAGACTGGACCGGCAGCCAGAAACCGTACGATTTCTTCTATCTCAAGGGCCTCATTGAACGCTTGCTCGCTGCCCTCCATATCAACGACTGGCACGTAGAAGCTGTCAAGGACGATCCAACCTGGCATCCAGGCCGCACCGCTGCGCTTTATATCGGAGATGTGTACTGTGGCCTTTTCGGTGAGATCCATCCGCTCGTCGCCAAGAACTATGATCTCAAAGGCACTGTTTACGCTGCTGAACTGGATGTCGCTGCCCTTATCGGCCAGGGTGAAGTCGTTCCTGTCTATGAGCCAACACCGGTCTACCCAGCTGTGCCACGTGACCTTGCTGTTGTCGTTGACCGCAGTGTCGCTGTTGGTGAGATCGAACAGACCATCCGCGCCGCCGAACCTGCTTATCTCAAAGCGATCGATGTCTTTGACGTTTACGAAGGGCTGCAGGTTGGTCTCGACAAAAAATCCGTCGCCTTCTCTCTTGTCTTCCAGGCGACGGATAAGACCCTGACTGACGACCTCGTTCAGACAGAGCTTGATAAGATCATCGCTGCCATCGAGCATGACCTCGGCGGTCAGCTGCGCGCTTAAAGGATGGCCCTGATGGATCCGATCGCATTTGAGATTGGGCCGATCGCTGTGCATTGGTACGGTGTCCTCATTGCCTGCGCCTTTCTTATTGGGGTATGGGGCACGCTCCGTGAGGCGAAGCTGGAAGGGCTCAATGAGGACCATGTCCTCAACCTGGTCATCGCGGTGATCATTTGTGCCATCATCGGTGCCCGCGTGTACTACGTCATCTTTGAATGGGAGTATTACAGCCAGCGGCCCTCCGAGATCATCGCGACCTGGCACGGTGGGCTTGCTGTGCACGGGGGCGTTCTCGGCGGCATTCTGGCTGCCAGCGTTTGCGCCTGGAAATATCGCATGCGCATCTGGCAGCTCCTTGACATCATCGCACCTTATCTGATCCTTGGGCAGGCCATCGGACGCTGGGGAAATTTCTTTAACCAGGAAGCTTACGGCTATGAAGTCAGCCCGGACGTAGTGCCATGGGCCATGTATATAGACGGCGCCTGGCGGCACCCGACCTTTCTGTATGAAAGTATTTGGGACTTTATCGGCTTTCTGCTATTGATTTTAGCTTCTCGAAGCAATAAACTAAAGGAAGGCGATATCACACTGCTGTATTTTGTCTACTATTCAGTAGGCCGCTTTGTGATCGAAGGCTTTCGAACAGACAGTTTGATGCTTGGGCCATTGCGCGTTGCCCAGGTGCTTAGCCTCGTTCTGATCGCGGCGTCGATCGTGATCGCTATCGTCCGCCGAAAAAAAGCGCCAAGCCGTGAAGGCTATCTAGCGATCAAGAAGAAGCATAAGAATAAGGAAGGATGATCTTATGAACGACGAGATCTATGAATCCGGTGAAGATTACCTGGAGACCATATTGCGTCTGAGCAAGCAGCTGGGTCAGGTCCGGAGCATCGATATCGCGCGCGAACTGAACTATTCCAAACCAAGTGTCAGCCGTGCGATGAAGGTGTTGGGGGAAAAGGGCCTGCTTTACATGGATGGCCGCAAATTCATCCATCTTACTGACGAAGGCCTGGCCAAGGCTGAGAGCGTGGCTGAACGTCATCACCTTTTCAAGAGCATGCTCATAGAGATCTTCGGCGTTTCCGAAGAGACCGCGGAAGAAGATGCCTGCCGCATTGAGCACATCGTCAGTGACGAAACTGTCTCAAAGATCGAGCAGAAGCTCGAAGAATACAGAGTCCACCATGGATAAACGGACCACCGACCAGCCTGTGAAAACAGGCTGGTCTTTTTTGCCTTTGCGGTGAATCCGCCCGGTGGACCGGATAAGCGGTTGACGTTGACAGCGATAATAAATATAATATAGGATAGTGAATTCTTCTGTTGTTATAGTACAGAGAGAAGAGATAGAAAGGGCCATTAAAATGAAAGAACAATACGATTTCAAAAAGATAGAATCAAAATGGCAGCAGAAGTGGGCCGATGCCGACATGTATCGTGCCGACGACAGCAAAAAACCTAACTACTACTGCCTGGAAATGTTTCCATATCCATCGGGCAATCTGCACATGGGACACGTGCGCAACTACTCGATCGGGGATGTTGTTGCTCGCTTCAAGACTATGCATGGTTATAACGTGCTGCATCCTATGGGCTGGGACTCTTTTGGTCTGCCGGCAGAGAACGCTGCCATCAAACACGGCATTCCACCTGCCAAGTGGACCCGGGAAAACATCGCCAACATGAAACGCCAGTTTAAAGCACTGGGCTTGAGTTTTGACTGGGACCGCGAAGTGACCACCTGCCTGCCGGATTATTACAAGTGGACGCAGTGGATCTTCCTGCAGATGTACAAAAACGGCCTTGCATATAAAAAGAACGCCAGTGTCAACTGGTGCCCAGGCTGCGCCACAGTGTTGGCTAACGAACAGGTCGTCGATGGTAAATGTGAACGCTGTGACAGTGTGGTTGAAAAGAAATTCCTCGATCAGTGGTTCTTCAAGATCACCGATTACGCACAGCGCCTGCTGGATGACCTTGATAAGCTCGATGGCTGGCCAAATAAGGTCAAAGTCATGCAGGAGAACTGGATCGGGCGTTCCGAAGGGGCGATGATCACCTTCAAGACTGAACAGGGGGATGCGTTCGAAGTCTTTACCACCCGTCCGGACACCCTCTATGGCGTGACTTACATGGTACTTGCGCCAGAGCATCCGCTTGTTGCCAAGCTCATTGAAGGCAAAGAAGAAAAGGCTGCCGTTGAAGCGTTCGTTGACAAGACCTTAAAGATGAGTGAGATCGAACGTACTTCGACTGAGACTGAAAAAGAAGGTTGTTTCACCGGCGCTTATGCGATCAATCCGATCAATGGCGCAAAGGTGCCGATCTATGTCGGCAACTATGTCATCTATGAATATGGTACCGGCGCTGTCATGGGTGTTCCTGCCAGCGACGAACGTGACTTTGACTTCGCAAAAAAGATTGGTCTGCCGATCATCGTTGTCGTAACGCCAGAGGATCATGTGCTTACCGTTGAAGAGATGGAGACTGCTTACGTCGAACCTGGTGTTATGGTGAATTCCGGTGCGTTCGACGGTATGAAGAACACAGAAGCCGCCAAAGGTATCGTTAAAAAGCTTGAAGAGATGGGCTGCGGCCACGCCACCGTCAACTTCCGTCTGCGTGACTGGCTGATCAGCCGTCAGCGTTACTGGGGTGCGCCGATCCCGATCGTCTACTGCGACGATTGCGGCGCAGTGCCTGTGCCAGAAGATCAGCTGCCTGTGATGCTGCCGGAAGACGTCAAGTTCAAACCGACTGGCGAATCACCGCTGACCTACGTCAAGGATTTCGTTGAGACCACATGCCCGATCTGCGGCAAACCAGCGCGTCGCGAGACCGATACCATGGATACGTTTGTCTGCTCCAGCTGGTATTATCTGCGTTATTGCGACCCTCACAATACCGAGATGCCATTTACAAAGGAGAAAGCTGATTTCTGGATGGAAAATGGTGTCGATCAGTACATTGGCGGTGTGGAGCATGCGATCCTGCATCTGCTCTATGCGCGCTTCTTCACCAAAGTCTTCCACGATTTCGGTATGTGCTCGGCCGAGGAGCCGTTCCAGAACCTCCTGACCCAGGGCATGGTCCTGAAGGATGGCGCCAAGATGAGCAAATCCAAGGGTAACATCGTGTCCCCGGAAGACATCCTCAACCAGTATGGTGCCGATACCGCACGTCTCTTCATCCTCTTCGCAGCGCCTCCGGATCGTGATCTGGAATGGAACGACCGCGCTGTTGAAGGCTGCTATCGTTTCCTGAACCGCGTCTGGCGGCTCGTCGAGTATTACCTCGAAGATGAAGCGGGCACTGCCGATGAAACGGCTGAAAAGGATCTGCGCCGTCTCACGCACACCACCATCAAGCGCGTGACGGAAGACGTTTCCAAACGCTTCAATTTCAACACCGCCATCTCAGCCATCATGGAAATGGTCAACGGGCTCTATCATTTCCGTGAGACCAGCGGGCAGAAGGTGACTCCGGCGGTTCACGAAGCGATCGAAGCGCTCATGCTCCTTCTCGCGCCGATCACTCCGCACATCGCAGAAGAAATGTGGGAACGCACCGGTCACAGTGAGA
>CAUDRX010000061.1 GCA_958451915.1 uncultured Peptococcaceae bacterium | reverse complement strand
CCGCGGTCAATGGGATCCAGAAACAAAAAACGCCAGCGACGGGGCTGGCGTTTTTTGTTTGTCTGCTGCTCTCATATATCCTGGGACTGCCTTCAGCGCCATAAGCGCATCGGCCCGGACCCTCGCACATGAACGTGCAGAGGTTCCGGGCCGTTTTTTTATATCTGGCGTTCGCACTGACCACAGTCGGCACAGCCGTTGCAGGTAAGGCGGCTGGCGCATTCGGTGCAATGGGTGCCATAGTGGGGTTTGTAACGGCTGGCTTCATCGATGGGCCAGCCGAGTGGGTCGCGCAGATCGAACGCGAGGGGACGCCCCCGATGGTTGAGGCCGCTCTTATAGGCCATGCGGCTCTGCAGGCGTTTGGAAGGCAGGCGGTAGGTCTTGCCGTCCTTGACAAAGACGGTGCCGGTCTCGATGAAGTTGAAGGTCACATCTGCAGCCACGCATTCGGCGTAGAGCGCCTGTACCCATTCAAAGTGGCAGGGACGGGCGCCATCGTAGTTCTCACCGCCGCAGAGCACCTGCTCGATCTGGCCTGTGGCCAGAGCGGGTGCAAGGGTGACAGGACCGATGAAAGGCGCGCACATGACGCCCTTGTGCCTGAAAGGCAGTTCGAGCAGATAGGGCAGCCGCTCATCGGCACGGCGCTGGTTCTCACAGGTGACGCTGAAAATAACGTTTTCCCAGCCTTCGCCCCAGTCAGCCGGCAGACAGTCCCGGACGCGCTCTGGCCGCTTGGTGAGCAGGAAAAAGGCCACATCCGGCCGCGCCCGCATCACAGACCAGGCTTCTTCGCGCCAGACATCGGCTTCCGCGAGAAAAAAATCGCTCGTCATGCAAACACGGAGCATTTCGCCGGGACGGATCTTGTAATTGCCGGCCCGGTCCCTGGCCAACGGATAACGCATGTTGGCGGTCCGGTAGATCTTTGAGCCATCAGCCTGTCCGCGCACGCGGTCAAGATAATACATATAGCAGTGGGCACAGCCTTCGCTCACCTTGACGCAGCCGTGCCAGGGGTTCCAGATGTCATGCATGGGCGCACCTCCTTTGCCATGATTATACCACAGCCGCTGGCCGCCGTCCTGCACAGGGGCGCAAAAAAGCCGCCCGGCACACAGCCCGGCGGCCCGATCAGAGTTATTTTGCAGTGAAGATGACGCCTGCGGTGGTGCCGTCGGCGTTCTTCGTGGTGGTGATGTTGAAGTCAAAAGCTTCGGCAATGAAGCGGACCGGCACCATGGCACGGCCGGCGCTTGGTGAGATGTATGGTGCAACATCCATCTCGGCCGCTTCGCCGTTGATGCTGTAGGCGAGGCGGTTCGCGGTCATGACGATGTGGACGTCGCCGCGATCGATGGTAATGCGGCCGGTATCAGCGCCTTCCCATTTGACCTGGGCGCCAAAGGCTTCGGCCACCGCACGCAGCGGCACATAGGTGCGGCTGTTGTCGATGACAGCGAGGCTGTCCATCTCTTTGCTCACACCGTCCACGATCATGATGTTGGAATTGATGGTGAGCTCGACTTCCTTCGCGCCGACAACGGTGCTGCCATCGGTGAAGGCGAAGGTGTCGCTGACCACGGTGTAGCTGTGGCCGCTGTTGTCGCTGAAGGTAAGTTCAAACTTGCCGGTGCAGACGGTGTCAGAAGTCACCCCGATGATCACGGTGCCGTCTTCGTCAAGCTCGGTAAGAGCGCCGGCCACGAAAGTGATCTCTGCGTCTTCATCGGAAGAATCGATCCAGCGGGTGCTGACGCGCGTTGGCTGGAAATCAAGCGCCATGGCCTCGCCGTCTTCATCCACGAGGGTGAAGGTGAGATCGGCGCGGCTGCCGATCCTGGCGCTGGAAGTGTGGATGTCCACATCGCCCGGTGCGCTGTCATCGACCACGGTGAGGGTCGTCTTGACACTGTACATGCCATAGTAAGCGGTGACATCGATGGTACTGCCGAGCACAGCGTCATCGGTGATGGTCAGTTCCGGCTTTGTGCTGCTCTTGGAGGCAACAGCGTCGGAATCGCTGTAGATATAGGTGGCTGCGTCAGTGATGTCATAACGCTGCCCCTGGGTGTTGACGTAGTAGAGATTACCCGTCGCAGTCTCGCCGCGGGTCACAGTATTGCTGTCGCCAAATTCGAGCGTCAGGGATTTGTAGGTGCCATAACGTGGCGCCAGGGAGACTTCCTGCTCGAGATCGGTGGCTTTGCCGTCGCGGTAGAAGACTGCGGTTACGCTCACCGCATCTTCGTCAAAATCGAGGCGGGACTTGTTCTCGGTGGCGCGCAGACCATCATCGCCCACGTTGTCGCTGAGCTTGGAGCGGGTGATGGTGACGATCTGGGTCGCACCGACTTTGCTGCCGTTGGCGTCGTAAGCGGTGAGGCGGACCTCATCGTCGCTGCCCGGCACATAGTCGGCGTCAAATTTGAAGGTAAAGTAGCGGTCTTCCGTCCCCTGGCCATCGTCCACCCCAGCCACGAAAGTCTTTGGATCGGTGGCAACGACCTGCTGGTTGACGGTCACACTCTTGTAGACCTCGCTGCCGTTGGCAGAGCAGACGTTGACGGTCATCCTGGTGCCGTTGTAAGCATTGTCAAGACCGTCGATCTCAGTCTTGGCGACAAACAGGGTGTTGCTGTAGTTGGCACTGAGTGCCTGGTCAATGACCTGGGTGGTGGCGTCATCGGTCTCCACATAAGCAGTCACGCGCATGCCGGCACGCACATCATCGCCGGTGATGGAAATGATGACGTTCGGGTTCTGCGATGTGTTGCTGTTGAAATCAAGGACCTGGATGTTGATGTCATCGGTGCTGGACGCAGCAAAAGCCGCCCCGGGCAGGAGCCCGATGACCATCGCAGCCAGGGCCACGAGTGCGATAAATTTCTTTTTCATATCAGAAATCCCTCCTTACAACAATGTTGGAAAACTTCTGTTTATTATAACATAACTGTTCAGGTGATTCAGGTGAAAGCACCGATTGTTTTCACTCTGTCACCGGATCAAAGTCTTTGTGACCACAAAACAACAAGTCGGTGACAAGAACGCTCACTCGGCGTTCTTCTGCTCGATCTCAGCGATCTCGTTCACGCGGCGTTCATGACGGCCGCCTTCGAATTCGCTCGCGAGCCACACATCAACGATGTCCAGCGCCAGGCCTTCACCGATGACACGCTGGCCCATGGTGAGGATGTTGGCGTTGTTGTGGTTGCGGCTGGCACGGGCCGAAAAGGTGTCGTGGCAGAGCGCGGCACGGATGCCTGGCACCTTGTTGGCGGCAATGCCGATGCCGATGCCAGTGCCGCAGACGAGGATGCCGCGGTCACATTCACCGCTGACAACAGCGCGGGCGGCTGGCTCTGCGATCAACGGATAGTCACAGGATTCGTGGCTGTCCGTGCCAAAATCAACGACGGCGTGGCCGAGGGTCTCGAGGTGTTTTTTGATGGCACATTTGAGGTCATAGCCACCATGGTCGGAACCTAATGCGATCTTCATTGTTCAATTCTCCTTTTCCTGGATCCATTCTTCAAGGCGCACCTGAACGGCCGCCTCGATCTGTTCGTAACATGTGTCATAAGCGTTGCCGCCTGCGCGGAGTGGGTCGATGATGTCCCCTGCCGGCGCCAGCGGCGTGATGCGCGATGTGAGGCCTGGCAAGCGCTGCCGGAGCTGCACGGCCTGAAGCAGTGTCATCGTGCAGAGATGGTCGGCTGCAAAGGCCGCATCTGTCGTCAGCGCCTGCGCGCGGTGGCCGGCGATGTCCAGGCCATGCACCGCACAGACCTGCACTGCACCCGGCTGCACACCGTCTCCCGGCGAAGCCGCCAGCCCCGCAGAATCCACCTCCGCAGCGATCCCCGCACGCGCTGTCAGCGCTTTCGCGATGGCCGCCGCCATGGGGCTGCGGCAGGTGTTGGCATCACAGAGGAAGAGCAGACGCAGCCTGTCGTTCTTCACTGCCATTCCTCCGGCCAGGGCTGGCTGAGCTTGCCGATGCGGTTCATCAGAGCCTCGCCGAGGTCGGCATATGGCCAGGCATCGATGTAGATCTCCTTCACCCCGTAAGCATCCATGCGGCGGAGCCCGTCGAAGAGGCGGTGTGCCGCTTCATCCGGATGGGCGAAGCTGCCCATGTTCCAGACGAAGACATCCGGCGCGATCTCTCCCAGTCCAGCGAGGGTCTCGTCAGCGATGAGCATGCCCACCGGACGCGGCGCCTTTTCCAGGCGCGCCAGGATCCTGGCGGCACGGTCCTCACCTGTGAGGAGATAGGCAGGGGCCTGTGGGGCATAGTGGCGATACTTCATGCCTGGCGCCTTTGGCGCATCACTCTCGCCCAGCGGCGCTGCTTCCGTGACCGGACCGATCAGGGCTTCGATCTTCTCGCGTGGAATGCCGCCCGGGCGCAGGATCGCATACGGTCTGACGGTGAGGTCGACGATCGTCGATTCCACCCCGACGCGGCAGGGGCCGCCGTCCACGACACCGGCAATGTGGTCGCCGAAATCATGCTCGACATGGCTCGCCAGCGTTGGTGACGGGCGGCCGCTGAGGTTGGCGCTCGGACCAGCCAGGGGATGGCCGACGGCACGGATGAGCCTGCGCGCCAGATCGTTGTCCGGCATACGCACCGCCACCGTGTCCAGGCCGCCGCTTACCGTGTCGCTGACGACCTTGCGCTTTTTCAGGACCAGTGTCAGCGGCCCCGGCCAGAACGCTTCCGCCAGGTCAACGGCCGCTTCCGGGATCTCCTCGGCAATGTCACGCAGCGCGCTCATATCGGCGATGTGCAGGATCAGCGGATTGTCCGAAGGGCGCCCCTTCGCCGCATACACCGCCTGGCAGGCCGCTTCGTTGAAACCATCCGCCCCCAGACCATAGACCGTTTCTGTCGGAAAAGCCACCAGCCTGCCTGCGCGCAGTGCCTCCACCGCCGTCTGGAGATCTTCTTCTCGAGTGATATCTAACAGCATCTTTCCCATCCTTTCTTTGCGGGCTGTCTCGTGCCCTTATTATACCCCGTTCCGGTGGAGATTGTCACCCCTGCGCGCATAATAAAAAAAGCCCCGGCATCCGCCGGGACCCGCTATCTGCGATTGCTTCATGAGCGATTTTTTCTGTTTTCCCGCAGCAAGGCTTCCAGCTCGGCTTCCCGCTTCTGGCCAAAGGCCTTGATCTTTTCCAGCCCCAGAAGGATGGCGATCCCGATCACGAATGCCGGCAGGCTGAAGCTCGAGAGCGACAGCGGCGCCTGCCCGGCTGCGAGGGTCGTCGGACCCATGCCGATCGCATAAAGAGAACCCAGCATCAGGCCCAGGATGAAATAGACCACAGCGCTGCGATGATATTTCAGCGCCTTTCGCAGGAAACGGACTGCCACCGCCGCGCCGCAGAGGATGCCTGCGATGAGCACCAGCACACCCGGCAGCACCGCCAGATCCAGTCGCGCCAGCCGGCTCAGCGCACTGATCGCCGGCATGTACACCCCCATGATCAAAAGCACGGTGGAACCGCTGACCCCCGGCAGCACCATGGCACTGATCGCCAGTGCCCCTGAAAAGAAGACATATGCAGCCTGTCCCAGTGACAGACCCGCAAGGTCCACCACGCTGCCCGAAGACATGCCATCCCGGAAGAAGACCATGCCGCAGACCAGCGCCAGCCCGATCAAAAGCCAGATGATGTTGCGCCCGTGGCCGCGGATCACATCCCGTTCTTCTTTATAGACAAAGGGCAGCGCCGCCAGCGTCAGGCCCAAAAAGAGCGACGTCAGAAAATAGATGTGGCTCTCAAAGAGCTCCGCCAACACCAGGACCGACGATGTCATCCCGATCACCCAGCCCACGCCAAGTTTCAGGAGATAGCGCAGCGCTTCCCTGCGCGCGCGCATCGAACCGCTGAACAGCTCGTGCAGCGCATCGATAAAACGCTCGTAAAAGCCCAGGATATATGCCACCGTGCCGCCGCTGACGCCCGGCACACTGTCCGCCAGCGCCATACAGAAGCCGTGAAAGATGTTGTAGATCATGGTTCCTCCCGTGTCATTCATTATCAGCCGCCCTGCGGCCGTTTGCTAACCCTTCTATTATAGCGCATCCCTTCGCACCTGCCAACCCGCATGAAAAAAACCTGCCCGGAGATGCCGGACAGGTCCTTTCGTCAATGTTCGTCGTGTTCCAGCGCCTGACCACAGTGTGTGCAGTAGGTATCGCCCTGTTTCACCGCCGCGCCGCAGTTCGGACAGTTGTGGGCCAGTGCCGCACCACAGTGACGGCAATAGGCTTCCCTGACGCCCGACCAGCCGCCGCAGGCTTCACAGCGCACCTCACGCCAGCTGCGCAGGATAAAGAAGAGCGCCACCGCTGCGAGATTGCCGATGAGCGCCAGCACCAGCCAGAACACACCGCTCTTGCCCGCGCGTTCCGCCGTCTGGTAGAGCCACCCCGCTACGATCAGCCAATAGGCCGCTCCCAGCGCCAGCACGACCAGAGCCGACACCAAAAGCGCCGTGCGCGCGCCCGCGCTCGCCGCCGTCATCCCGCCACCGGAGAATCCCGCCAGGCTCGCTTCCAGCGCATGCTCCAGACCATCGCCATGGAGCATCCCCGGCTGTCCCGCCAGCGCGAAGAGCTCGCCGATCTGTGTCCTCAGGAGGAAGGCCGTAGCCCCCGCACAGACCACCACCAGCACGACCACCAACATCGCAAATCTTTTTGCCACACGCTGAAAATCCAGCGTCATCACATCTTTTTTCAAGGTACTCATCATGCATCCTCCTTTGTTGTTCTTGATGGTCCAAGTATAACAGGGAGGATTAAACAGCCGATAACACCTCGATAAACAAAAGATAAACTCTTCCAGGCTCAGAACGCGATCAGGTTCAGCCCCACCTCATCGTCAAAACGGCGCTCCGTGCTGCCCGGCAGACAGCGCACCACCAGCTCCGCCGTGGCGCTGATGTGTGCTTCGTTGAGATGGCCGCCAAAGGCATGCCCCCCCCAAAAAAAGAGCGTGCACGCAAAGCAAGTGCACGCTCCGGTCCACAGCAGACCATTTTTCGCAGGCAGGCACGCCCGCCGCATCTACTTCCCGCTTTCCACCTGAAAACGGTATCCTGCGCCCCAGACCGATTCGATATAGCGCGGATGCGCCGGGTCTGCCTCGATCTTTTTGCGCAGGCGGTTGATGTGGACCGCCACCGTGGCACTGTCGCCCATCGCTTCCCAGCCCCAGATGCGTTCGTAGAGCTGTTCGCGGCTGAAGACCGTATCCACGTGCAGCATCAGAAAGAGCAAAAGCTCGTATTCCTTGTTTGTCAGCTCCACCTCGTGTCCTTCCACATACACACGGCGCGCCGCTTCATTGACACGGATGCCGCCGATCTGGATCTCCGCCTGCGGCTTTTCCGCCTGTGTGAGCCGGCGATAGCGCGCCAGATGCGCCTTCACCCGCGCCACCAGCACACTCGGCGAGAACGGCTTCTCAATGTAATCGTCCGCCCCCAGCCCAAGGCCGCGGATCTTGTCCACATCCTCCTGCCGCGCCGTCACCATAAGGATCGGCACATCCACCGTCTCGCGCAAGTGCCGGCAGATCGCAAAGCCATCCATCCCCGGCAGCATCAGATCCAGAAGGATCAGGTCAAAAGCCCCGCTCTGCCCGCGCATCATGCCCGTCGGCCCGTCAGAAGCGATCTCCACCGCAAAGCCGTTCATCTCCAGATAATCACGTTCGATCGCCGCGATCGCTTCGTCGTCTTCTATGATCAGGATCTTATCCATCGTTCTCTTCCTCCTTTGGCAATGTCAGCGTGACCGCCAGACCATGCGGCGCCACGTTGCCCGCCGCTGCCGTGCCGCCCATGCGCGCCACCGCCCGTGCCACGATCGCCAGCCCCAGGCCGCTGCCCTGGTTCGGGTCATGCCGCGACGGATCGCTGCGATAGAACACATCAAAGAGCTTCGCCACAGCCGCCTCCGGCACACCCGGTCCGTCATCAGCGATCGTGATCTCGACCGACGTGCCCGCATCCCTGATGGTGAGGGTCGCATGGCCCGTCTCCGCCGTCTTGTACTTGGCGCTGTTGTCCAGGATGTTGACGATGCAGCGCTCCAAAAGCTCCGCATCCGCCATCGCCGTCACCGCATCCATCGTCCCTGTCTCCACGATCAGGCCCTTGGCCGCATAATCCTGCGCCACCACCTCAAGAAAGGCGCTCAGCTCTTCATCGAGCTTTATCGGCACCAGATCGACCGGATAGTTTTCCAGATCCATCTTCGAATACTGGAAGATCTGCGTCACCATACGCTGGATCTCTTCCGCCTTGGTCTTGATCGTCTGCAGGTAAGCCTGCTGTTTCTCCGGTGTTGCCGCCACCCCGTCCAACAGCCCTTCCACATAGGCCTGGATCGACGTCAGCGGCGAACGCAGGTCGTGGCTCATGCTCGCCATCAGCTGCTTACGGCTTTCTTCCTGACGCTGCGTCGCCTCCACCGACCGTTTCAGCCTGAGCGCCATTTCGTTGAACTCCGCGCAGATCGGCGCGAACTCGTCGTTTTCCCTGTAATCAATGCGGTAGTCCAGGTTCCCCGCACCGATCTCCTGCACCCCTGCGGCCAGGATATCCAGCGGCGCTTCGATCTTGCGGAAGACAAAGCGCGTCAGGAAATGGTTCGTCAACAGCAGCGTGATCAGTATCGCCGCCACCAGGATCACCGCCACGATCGCCAGCAGCATCTCGAGGAAGCCCGTGTTCATCTCAGTTTCCGTGCCATAGAGCGCGATCTGGAAATCGCCGCTCTGCGTATGCACCTGCTCCACGAACAGCGTGCGCTCGCCCACACTCAGGCTGCCGCCCGATGCCAGACCGTCCGCCGCCGCCGCCAGTGCCGCATCGTCCTCGCTCTCCGTCCCGTGGCTGTAGAACGTTTCCCCGTCCCGCGTCACCACAAGACGCATCGCGTTGTCATCCAGAAAAGCCGAAAGCCGCGAGAGCCGCGTCACCCGCGCCGCATCATCGTCCGCCGACAGCGCCTGCGCCGCCACCGTCACGATCCCCTCACCTGCTTCCTCCAGATCTTCCCGGTCATCAAAACCCAGCCCGCCGCCAAAGGACAGCCCCAGCCAGATCAGCCCCAGGCACAGCAGCGCCGTCACCAGCGTCATCATCACCGGCACCAGGATCATCAGAAAGTTTGACACCGTAAGCCGCGTCCTGATCTTCATCGTAAGCCCTCCTTTTTGACTCAGTGCGTCATTTCATAGCGTAAGTATAGCATAAACCAGCCATCCGGGTATAAACAGCGGATAAACTTTTGTGCAGGAAGCACGACACAACGCCATAAAAAAAGAGCCAACCTTTCAGTCAGCTCTCACCTGTCAATTTATCATGCTGGACCACTGTTTCTCCAGGCCTTCTGTCGGTCTTTGATTTATAGAGAAGAAGGTCCGCCATCTGATCCCCACCTTAAAAAAATTGCCCCGCCGTCAGGCAGGGCAATGAGCATTTTCTTTCAGTCTTTCAACCTAGTCGGCATGGGGTACCACTGCACAACCCCTCCCGCAGAGCTCCATATGTCAGTGCACGCCGACACACCCACATACTTCATCGCCCGAACAGACACTCAAGTTGCCTGTTGGAGCATTTTCCGAAGATGCTCCAAACTTCTCAGTCATTAGATTTTTCCTCTTATGAATGACTAATGAAGCGGCAGAACCTCTGCCACTATTATCGTAACATCACGATCCGTCAATTACAACATCGCAAATGCAAAAGGTTTTCATGGCATCGTCTCAAAACATTCATACATAAAAAATCCCGCCTCATCGAGACGGGATTTTGTTTTTCTCATTCAGCCGCTGATGCGGTGAAGATTATTTCTGGAAGACTACGCCAGCGGTGAGGCCCTGAGCGTCTTTCAGTACGGTGATCTGGTAGCCGAGTTCGTCAGCTACGAAACGTACTGGGACATAGGTGCGGCCATCAACGATGGTGAGTTCGGTGTCCATGGTCTTTTCTTCGCCATTGACAGTGTACTTGTCGCTGTCAGCGTTGAAGACGATAGTGGTGTCGCCGTTCACAACAGTAACGGTGCGAGCGTCGCCATCCCATTCAGCACTGCCGCCGAAAGCTTCGGACAGAGCACGTACAGGAACCATGGTTCTCCAGTTGCTGTCAACGAATGGTGCAGCGTCGCCGCTGACAATGTCGTTGTTAACGATGATATCGGAAGAACCGATGGTCATAGCAACGGTGGTGTCAGCGTTGATGTCTTCTTCACCGATGGTGTATTCGAGGGTGTCAGCATAGATAGCACTGCCGTCATTATCGTTTGCCTGGATAGCTACGACAACATCAACGGTGGTTTCAAGGTTGGAGTAGATGGAGATTCTAGCTTTACCCTTGGAAGCCTTGTCATCAGAGTTCATAACGTCAACTTCAACCTTAGCATCTTCGTTGCTCTGATCTGCGACATAAGCATATACTTTACCGGAAACTTTATCCATTACATTGCCATCTTCATCAACGACAGAAACATTAACGGTGTTGTTCTTATCTGCAACACCATTGGTGCTGTCGAAGGAGAGACTAGCAGTGCTTGCCTGAGCAACAGCAGTCACATCAGCAGTAGCCATGCCGTACTTTTCAGATACGGCGATGATGCTGATCTGAGTACCTGCGATGTCGAGAAGATTGAAACGGTCAGCAATAGTGCCTTTGCTGAACTTGGTATCCTCTTCGCTCCAACTTACCTTTTCATCATTCAGCGCTTTACCAGTGATACTGAGGGAGTAGTCGGTGTTCTTCATTGGTTTTTCGAGGCCGTTTTCATCGACTTCTACAACCTTACCAGTGACAGGCTGGCCGAGAACGACTTCTTCATCAGTATCGATCTTGATGGACTGGGTCTTGCCATAGGTATCTACAGTGAAGGTCACGTCAGCATATTCGCCAGTTTCTTCGAGAGCAACACGTACGGTGTATTCGCCATCAACGAGGTTCTTACCGGTGTAGCTCAGGGTGTAAACTTCTTCATCTGAATCCCAAGCGAGAGCAAACTTGCTGGCATTGTCAGCGTCGAACTTCTCTGGCTTGTCAAGGAGCTTCACATAATCAGCGGCGCCAGTGGTTGCTGGTTCATCTTTGATAGCATCCGTACCTTCCAGAACGGTACCGTTATTGTCGGTAATCTGGAACTGAACAGCATCGCTCAGATAAGCGGTGGTTTCAGCGTTCAGAGTGTCTTTGTTCAGAACTTTAGCATTGTCTTCGGTAGCAACGATGTCAGCTGGATATACATTGATGTCGTCGCTGGTTACATTGATGACTGCTTCATAGCCATCTTCGGATTCAAGATAGATCTTGTATTCGCCAGCTTTAGCAACAGTGTAAACGAGCTGGAACTGACCATTGCGGTCGGTGGTAGCAGTGCCTGCTTCGAAATCATTGCCTCTCATATCCTTAGCAGTCACATTGATGTTGCTGCTGGAGGTGTCGATGGTGAAGTTTTCGTTCTTAGCAGCTGCGGAACCATCTTTAGCAGTGACAGTCAGTCTCTGAGTAGCAGTGCTGTTTGGCTTGATCTTTTCGTTAACGGTGAAGTTGCCTTCGCCATTGTCTTTGACAGTAACGCCATTCTGACCGTCAACAGTGATGCCGTCAATTTCTGCACTTTCAGCAGTGACTTCGATGGTGTTGTAACCTTCTTCAGTCTGGAGCATGGAAAGCTTGGTTACATCGGTAACATCTTTGCTCAGATCATAGTTTGCACCAGCATGAAGGGTGTATGTCCCTGGCTGGGTGAAGGACACTTTGATTTCCTTAGCATCCTGTACAGTGCCCAGCTTCAGTACTTTACCCTGATTAATGGTCTTAACCTTATCGGTACCAGTAATAGGCTGCTCGTTATCAGAGAAGTAATTTACTGTACGTGCTACATTGCCACTTTCATCAGTTACCCAGAAATAAGTAGCAACAGCATCTCCCGCACTTTTTACAGGGTTACCATTTGCATCATTGATTTCAAAAGCAACGTCAACTTTTTCATTAACGTCTGCGGTTTCTTCACTGTCAACAGTGCCAACATAAGAAAGAGAAGTCTCATAGTCAGCAGTATTGCCAGTATCAGCCGCAAAAGCAGCGAAAGGCATCATGGTTACTACGAAAGCTGCCATGGTGACG
>CAUDRX010000060.1 GCA_958451915.1 uncultured Peptococcaceae bacterium | reverse complement strand
AGCACTTTCAATCGGCATCGTTGGCGGTGTGAATGGTAGCTTGGCGATAACGACTGTGCGCAGGCTGGCACCTTTGACATCAACACCTTCCCAGAAGCTGTTAGCACCCAGAAGAACTGTCTTTTCTCCGTCCTGCAGCGCTTCCAGCAGGCTGGAACGGCTGCCATCCTGACCATGCGCCAGGATACGGTAGGCGTCAAGTCCAGGATCTCCTTTTAGTGCCTGCTGTACACGGTTGAGCATGGCGTAAGAGGTAAAGAGCACGAGCATATCGCCGTCGACGGCTGGGATCAGTTTCTTCAGATCGGCTATGACGTTGCGAGTATATTCGAGGTCACTCGTTTTGGAATAGTCTTTATGGTCGTTTGGGATAGCAATGAGTGACTGCTGGGAATAATCGAACGGGGAATCATTGATCGATGAAAGATATTCATCTGGTGCCAGAAGAAAACGGTCTGCTGCGAAATGCAGATCTTTGTTGATTGCCAATGTCGCTGATGTAAGGATCACGGTAGATTTGGCTTCAAAGAGTTTTTCGTGGATCAATGGCATGATGTCAATGTATGCAGCATTCAGGAGTAGGTTGGCATAGCTGAAATTCTTGTAAGTTTTCGCCCAATAGACGAAGTCTTCATCGATACCTGCGATAAATCGCTCCAACCAATCTCTTTGTTCGGCAAGACGATCGCGTGCGTGGGTCATCTCACGCAACAGGCTTTCAATGCTTTCGTCTTCATCAAGACTTGTGAGCAGACGATTGATCTGTGTGACTGCTGTGGTGAGTGCGCGATGTGTACTGCGAAGAGATTCTTCCAGGGTCAGCCACCAGCTGCAGTTACGTACTTTATCGGTGATGCGCATGTCGCCGATATTGGTAAGCTCGGGGATCTCATTGGCATAATTGATGGTTGTTTTGACACTTTGGATGGCATCTTGACAGTCGACCATGGCACGAGAGCCCCGTTCGCCAATCTCAGCACTGTTCTCAGTCAGCGTTTCGGCTTTGCCGACCGCAACATTGACCCGGCTGAGGAAGCCGCTGTTGCGGGTAAAGTTATTGAGGAGTTTAAAGATCAGTTCGAGATCGATCGTATCAGTGAACTGATGGGTCGCTTCATCTTCCAGATGATGGGCTTCATCAATGATCACACGATTATATTCGGGAAGGAGACTTCCGATTTTCAGATCCTGAAAGAGCAATGAATGATTCGTGACGATCACACGGGCCTGTTCACATTGGCGTTTGCTGTTGAAATAGCAGCATTCATTATAGAATGGGCAACGCCGGCCCATGCAAGTGTCAGGTGCGCTTGCAATATTTTGCCAGTATTGGTTTTCGGCTTTATTGAGATTGAGATGCTCACGGTCGCCACTGGCATCTTCAGCACGCCACAGCACCAGGGAAGTTGCGAAAACGCGTTCACGTTCAGACGCGCTTGAGGCTTGTCGGCAATATTCGCTGAAACGGCGCAAACAGAGGTAGTTCCCACGGCCCTTGGCGATGGCAGTCGCAAATGGATAACCTAGCGCTTTTTTCAAAAACGGCAGATCGGTATGATAAAGCTGCTCCTGCAGATTGATCGTACCTGTCGCAATGACAACCCGCTCATCGTGCTCCAGACTCCACAGAAGTGCGGGCACGAGGTATGCAAAGGATTTTCCTGTGCCTGTGCCAGCTTCGATCAGGGCGTGTTTTTTTGTTTCAAATGCTTGCTTGATGCAGCCGAGCATTTCGATTTGTTGAGCACGGTATTGGAAGTCTGGTTTATAGGAAGCAAGGATCCCATTATGCGAAAAAAACGATTCTGCGTCGTCAAAGCAGAGTTTTGGCGTTGGGGCGTCAATGGATGGCACATCTTCAGCAAAAGATAAGGGCGTTACTATTGGAGCAGTGGTCGCTGATTCTGCCAAACGAAGGAGCAGATCCCCGAAACTGTAAGTTTCAGCTGCGAACAGGCTTTCCTGCTGACCATTATATGTGATGGCCATTTCATGGAGCGTGAAGGGATCCAGCGATGCGGCATCGTTCATAAGTTTCAGAAAGACCTGGGCGCAGACGATAGCGTCATTAAGGGCGCGATGATGGTTGGTGTCTGGAATATGGAGATGGGTCGCGATTGCACTGAGTTTGTAGCTCGAAAGCGTAGGATTAAAAAGTTTTGCCATATTGTGTGAATCAAGCCAGGCGTTTGCAAGTTTTCTGCCAAGCTGAAATTCGAGACGCCCTTTATCAAAGGGAGAATTATGCGCGAGCAGGAGTTCGCCGTCGATAAGTGAGAGCATTTCGTCTTCGATTTCTGACCATGTGGGGGCGTTCGCTACCATTTGATTGTCAATCCCGGTCATGACAGCAATATCCTTTGGGATTTTTTTCTTTGGCTTTACCAAAGTTTGCCAGGTTTGTCCGATCTTGCCATTCCGGATAATGGCAAGACCCACTTCAATGATCTCTGCATCGTCATTGAGCCCGGTCGTTTCAACATCAATGGCGACAAAATTTTTGTATTTACTCATCATAAAGCCCAGCTGTTCAAGTATTCTTCCTGCTCTGCACTTAAAGAATCGATCTGGACGCCCATAGATGCAAGCTTGATAAGAGCAACACGCTTATCGATGCTTTCCGGCACATCATAGACACGGGCCTCAAGCGTTGGATGGGTGGTCAGATATTCTAAGGAAAGCGTTTGAAGTCCGAAGGTGAGGTCCATGATCTCAGCTGGGTGACCATCGCCAGCAGCCAGATTGACCAAACGGCCTTCACCAATGAGGTAGAGAGTGCGTCCGTCCGGCATGTTGTAGGCCATGATGTTCTCTCGAGCTGGCTGGATGCTTTCTGACAAAGTTTCCAATGCCTGCTTGTTGATCTCAACATCAAAGTGACCAGCGTTGCAGAGGATGGCCTGGTCTTTCATGACAGTGAGCGCATCGTGATCGATGACATTTTTATTTCCCGTGACAGTGATAAAGACATCTCCACGCTTTGCAGCTTCAACGATTGGCATCACGACGAACCCATCCATTAACGCTTCGGTGGCCTTGATTGGATCGATCTCTGTAACGATGACTTTTGCGCCCATTCCTTTGGCGCGCATGGCGACACCTTTGCCGCACCAGCCATAGCCCACCACAACAACTGTCTTTGATGCGATGACAAGATTGGTGTTGTGCATGACCGCCTCCATCACCGATTGGCCAGTACCATATCGGTTGTCGAAGAGGTGTTTCATCATAGCGTTGTTGACGGCGATCATAGGTGTGCGAAGGTCACCATCCTGTGCCATCGCTTTAAGTCGGATGATACCGGTAGTCGTTTCTTCGCAGCCGCCGAGGAGTTTGTCGACCAGCGCAGGGTAGTCGCGATGCAGCATAGCGGTGAAGTCGCCGCCATCATCGATGAAAAGATCGGGGCCAAATTCTGCGAGCTTTTGGATGTAAAGGTCATATTCTTCCTGGCTTGCGCCATGTTTGGCGAATGCTGTGATGCCATTTTCGACCAAAGCAGCGACGATGTCATCCTGCGTTGAGAGTGGATTGGAGCCAGCGACAGCGACTTCAGCACCACCAGCCTGGATGACCAGTGCCATATATGCTGTTTTAGCTTCGAGATGAAGACAGATGACGACTTTTTTTCCGGCAAATGGCTGAGTCTTTCGGTATTCTTTTTCGATTTCGTTAAGGATCGGCATATGTGCGCGCACCCAATCGATCTTCAATTGACCGGCAGGTGCGAGAGAGATATCTTTGATGATGCTTTCCATGAAGCATGCTCCTTTCTGTATGAACAATAAATAAATTATAGATTGAAGAAATAGAATGTGCAAGGCAAATGCTTGCGATAAAGTTCCTATAAAGGTTCCCAATAAAAGGCGTTTTATGATAAAATGATCATGGCATTTTGTGTAAGTTGTCAACCTTTTGATCAGTGACTTAATAAAGGAGGATCATCGTGGGGTTAAAACATAAAGATTTAATCAGTATCAATCAACTGAGTGTTGAAGAGATCTTAGAGATCATGACATTGGCGCGTCAGTTGCGTGAACGTGTGCGCAGCAAAAAACAATCAGAAGATCTGCGAGGTGTCACTGTCGTCAATCTCTTTTATGAGAATAGTACACGCACACGCTCATCGTTTGAATTGGCAGCAAAATATCAGGGCGCCAATGTCCTGAACATCTCTGCTTCGTCCAGTAGTGTGCAAAAGGGCGAAGGTCTGATCGATACAGCGCAGACCATCAATGCATATTACCCGGATGTCATCGTAATGCGGCATCCAAACAGCGGAGTGCATGAACTCTTGGCCAAGCATGTTGATGCGCACGTTATCAATGCAGGTGATGGGATGCACGAACATCCTACTCAGGCACTTTTGGATTTTATGACGATCACTGATTACAAGACCGATCTTAAAGGACTCAAGGTCGTGATCGTCGGAGACCTTTCTCATTCCCGTGTGGTACGCAGCAACCTGCTTCTGCTCAATAAGTTTGGCTGCGATGTCACCGTATGTGGTCCTGCAACGCTTGTTCCAGGTGGGATCGATAAGATGGGTGCGAAAGTTGTGATGGACTTTGATGAGGCAATTAAGGACGCAGATGTTGTGATGATGCTGCGTATCCAGCTGGAACGCCAAAAAGCTGGCCTTTTTCCGTCTACTGAAGAATATACACAGTTTTATTGATTGAACAAGGCGCGTCTGGCTCAGGCAAAGCCAGATTGTATTGTGCTCCATCCAGGTCCGATCAACCGTGCCATCGAAATCGATGGCGATGTGGCAGATGGTCCACAGTCTAAGATCCTGGAACAGGTGACCAATGGTTTATGTGTGCGTATGGCGCTTTTGAAGCTCATGGCAGAGGAGGTATAAGAATGCTGTTAAAAAATGGACATTTGGTGGACCCATCTCAGGCCATCGATGGGGTAACGGATATCCGTATCGTTGATGGTGTAATTGCCGAGGTGGGCCCTGATCTGCCAGAAAGAGACGGGGAGGAGATCTACGATCTTAGCGGCTGTTATGTAACACCGGGCTTGATCGATACGCACGTGCATTTGCGCGATCCTGGTCAGGAAGAATCAGAAGATCTTGAGAGCGGCGGCAAGGCAGCCATTGCAGGCGGTTTTACGACAGTAGTTGCGATGCCGAATACTTCACCAGTCGTCGATAATGTACCGATCGTTCGTTATATTTATGACAAATCTGCGCGTTTAGGGTATGCGGATGTATTGCAGACCGCAGCGATTACCAAAGGCCAGGAAGGACAGGAGATCACAGAGATCGGATTTTTAAAAGAAGCGGGCTGTATCGCTTTTACTGAAGATGGTAAATCAGTAGCGAACAGCGGCATCCTTCGCAAGGCGATGACTTATAGCAAGCCATATGATGTTTTGTTCATGAGCCATTGTGAAGACAAGGATCTGAAGGGGGCCGGTGTGATGAATGCCGGTGCACTTTCGACTGAGATGGGGTTGGCAGGCATTTCTAATGCTGTTGAAGATATCATCATTATGCGCGATATCATGCTTGCAGAAATGACGGGTGTCCGTCTTCATATCCAGCACCTCAGTACTGCAAGTGGTTTGGCTTTGGTAAAAGAAGCAAAGGCAAAGGGATTGCCAGTTACTTGCGAGGTGACGCCACATCATCTTTTCCTGACAGAAGAAGCTGTACGCGGCTATAATACGTATGCCAAAGTTGCTCCACCGCTGCGTACTCCAGCCGATAATGAAGCCCTCATCCAGGGGTTAAAAGAAGGAATCATCACTTGTATCGGGACTGACCACGCACCGCATGCAGCCGATAAGAAAGATGTTGAGTTTGAACGTGCTGCTAATGGCATTTCCAGCATTGAAGTGGCTTTTCCATTGATCTGGACCCATTTGGTAGAGAGCGGCCGCTTTACTCTGAGCGAGATCGTAACGATCATGAGCTGTAATCCGGCTGATCTTCTGCGTATCGATCGCGGCAGTTTGTCTGTGGGTAAGGTCGCAGATGTGATGATCTTTGACCCTAATGATGAAAAAACAGTTGACCCTGCTAAGTTCTACAGCAAAGGTAAAAACTGTCCATATACTGGTGAGCGCCTGCGTGGTTGGCCACGCATGGTATTGCGTGCAGGGCGCGTCGTTCTGAAAGATGGGCAGATTGTTTGAGACAGGGGGTGTGAAGATGCAGCTTCATGATGTGAAGATCGTCAAGAGATCACAGATCAGTGAGAATGAATGGCGATTTGATTTTGCTGCACCTGCGCTATGTGAAGAAGCAAAGCCGGGCCAGTTTGTGATGGTTGAATGCAGCAAAGGGACTGTACCGTTTTTGCGTCGTGCGATCAGCATCAATCAATGTAAAGACGGGGTGTTGTCTTTGATGTTTGCTGTAGTCGGCGAAGGGACGGAAGCTCTTTCTGAAATGCAGGAAGGTGATACTGTGAGTCTTTTGGGGCCTCTTGGTCGAGGCTTTGATCTGGAGATCAGAGATAGTAAGATCGTAATGATTGGCGGCGGTATTGGAAAAGCGCCTTTTGAATATCTTGCGGATGTGCTTCTCACAAAAAACAATGATCTTACCTTTATCGCAGGCGGTCGTAGTAAAGCGCAATTACAGGGGCTTGCATCTTACTCAGGTAAGGATGTACGTCTTTTATATGCGACAGAAGATGGTAGTTTGGGAACAAAAGGTTTTGTGAGCACGTATTTTGAAGCGATCAAAGATTGCGACCGGATCTATGCTTGCGGACCTACCCCGATGCTTGCTGCTGTAAAGCGCTTTGCGGATGAATCTGAAATTTCCTGCCAGCTTTCTCTTGAGGGGAAAATGGCCTGTGGCGTTGGGGTTTGCTTAGGCTGCACATGCCGCTCGGGTAACCCGGATGCTGCGGTCTACCCAAAAGTATGTCAGGATGGCCCAGTCTTCTGGTCCGAGGAGGTGGAATTGGCATGAGCGTTAAAATGGAGACCACTTTTGCAGGGGTCACATTTAAAAACCCTGTCTCAACCTGCTCTGGTACTTATGGCTTTGGTATTGAATATGGCCGTTTTGTACCTGTTGAGCGCCTTGGTTCGATAACGACAAAGGGCCTTTCGGCGTATCCACAAAAGGGCAACGCGGGGGTCCGTATTACCGAGACGCCTGCAGGGATGCTGAATTGCATTGGCCTTGAAAACCCTGGTGCAAATGTATTTAAAGCGGAGTATCTGCCGAAGATGCGTGAACGTTTAGGCACTTGCAAGATAATCGCCAATATCTTTGGTGGCACGCTGGAAACGTATGCAGATGTTTCGCGTGCTCTGAACGATGTTGATGAGATTGTCATGTATGAAGTAAATATCTCTTGCCCGAATGTTCATGCCGGCGGGATGGTCTTCGGGACGGACTGTGCGGCTGCTGCGGATGTTTGTCGTGCCGTGAAGTCGGAAACAGATAAGCCTGTCTTGATGAAGCTTTCTCCAAACGTTACAGATATCGTTTCTATTGCCAGGGCTTGTGAAGAGGCCGGGGCCGATGGTTTGTCTCTGATCAATACGCTAATGGGTATGAGTATTGATGTGAACCGTCAAAAGCCAGTTTTGGGCAATGTGACAGGCGGGCTTTCTGGTGCAGCGATTCGCCCTGTTGGTGTACGTATGGTCTATCAGGTTGCTCAGGAGGTATCGATTCCGATCCTTGGGATGGGAGGTATCACTAACTGGCGTGATGCCATCGAATATATGTTGGCAGGGGCACAGATGGTTGCTGTGGGTGCAGCTAATTTCCGCGATCCAATGGCTCCGCTCAAGGTGCTTGAGGGGATGGAACGGTACTGTGACGAACGAGGGATCAAAGATATCAATGAGATCATTGGGAAGGCGTGGAAAGAATAATGGCAACAAAAGAACAATTGATCATTGCCCTTGATTTTGCACGGGGTGAAGATGCGTTAGCATTGGTTGACGCGATCGGCGAAGCAGCCAGCTATTATAAAGTAGGATTGGAACTGTTCCTGAATTCAAGAGGCAGTGTGATTGATGCATTGAAAGATCGTCAAAAGAAGATCTTTTTAGATTTAAAGTTTCATGATATCCCAAATACTGTAGCTCAAGCCTGTCGTTGGGCGGCCGGTTTGGGGGTTGATATGTTCAATGTTCATGCTGGCGGCGGTTTGGAGATGATGCAGCGTGCACGCGAGGCTACAGCCGAAGGTGCGATTGCAAATGGCCTGCCAGTCCCAAGACTGATCGGCGTGACGATCCTCACGAGCTTTGATGCAGACGGTTTAGCACGTGTGGGCTTTAGCGGTTCCGTCGACGAAAATGTTCAGCGCCTTGCAGCCTTGACTTATGAAGCCGGTCTCTCGGGTGTCGTCTGCTCACCGAGAGAGGTGCCGCTGATCCGGCAGTCAGTGGCAGCCCCTGAATTTTTAACCGTTTGTCCAGGTGTGCGTCCCGAGTGGGCGCAGAAGGGTGATCAAAAGCGTGTGCTGACACCGGCAGAAGCGATTGCCCAAGGCGTTAACCACATTGTTGTAGGCCGTCCGATCACAAAAGCAGAGGATCCTGTGGCGGCAACGATGAAAGTATTAAATGAGATGTCTATTACGGAGGAATAAAAATGGCTATGACAAATGATGAATTGATGCAGATCTTAACTGAAACAGGCGCTTATCAGACAGGGCATTTCAAACTCAGCTCCGGTCTTCACAGTGGCAATTATATCCAGTGTTCTCAGCTCTTAAAATTTCCTCGTGTCGCAGAAAAAGTCTGCGCCGAGATTGCTGCACTCTTTAAAGATGATAACATTCAAATGGTCGTTGGACCTGCGATCGGCGGGATCTTAGTTGCTTATGAAGTAGGGCGAGCGCTGAATGTGCCGGCTATTTTTGCAGAACGTGAAAATGGCGTGATGACCCTGCGTCGTGGTTTCCACGTAGAACCAGGGACTCGTTGCCTGGTCACTGAAGATGTTCTGACGACTGGTGGTTCTGCACAGGAAGTTGTTGAACTTTTGCAGGCACAGGGCGCTGAAGTGGTTGCTGCAACTTCGATCATCGACCGTACCCCTGGCAATACTATAAAGCTGAAAGTTCCATTCAAATCCTTGATCCAGTTAACTTTCCCAACATATACTGCTGATGAGTGCCCAATGTGTAAAGATGGGCAGCCTATCCAGAAGCCAGGCAGCCGCCCTGGTATCTGATCGATATTATGAAGAAACGGGTAAGGGAGGGCGCAAATCGTGGATAGATTAACAGGAAGAATCGATGGCCTGAGTCGACGTCAATGTGATGATCTGCGCGCCCTTGCCGATATTGTGGTGCCGCGTGGAGAGGTTGCAAATGAAGAACTGGCTCAGGCGATGCTTGCTATCAGTCTGGAGATCAAACGGGAAGTCGCAGTGTTTATTGATCGCAGTGGACAGATCCTCATGGTCTCAGTTGGACAGGTTGATAAGGCGCCAGTCTTTGATCTTAAACGCAGGCGTTGGCAATCCGGTTATGCTGGCGTGCGTTGTGTGCACACACATCCCAGTGGCACTGCGCATTTTTCTGAAGCGGATCTAAGCGCACTTAAAAGTCTGCATTACGATTGTATGGTAGCGATTGCAATGCAAGGATCAGCTGTACGTGTAGCGGTTTCTTTGCTTGCTCCGGTTGCAGAGGCGCTTACAGATGCAGAGATTCTATTGGCAGAGGATCTGTCCTGGACAACTTTTAGTAAGCTTTCTGTCATGGCTCGTGTGCAGCTTTTCGAGCGTGAGCTCGAGCGGCAACCGAGTGTAGCGACGGAAAGTGAGAAGGAACGGGCAATTCTGGTCTTGCAGCCTGCGCAGCGCGCACAGCATGAATTAGACATTGCAAAAGAAGAACTCGAAGAACTCGCAGCAACAGCTGGTCTTGAAGTGGTCGGTGTCATTGTGCAGATCATGAAAGGCAATCAGCATAAGATCGGAGCCGGAAAACTGGAAGAGATCGCGATGCTGGTACAGAATGAAGCGGCTGACGTGGTCGTCTTTGATCAGGCGTTGACACCATCATATAATCAGATGCTCACTGATCGTCTGAATGTTAAGGTGATCGATAAGACTGTTCTGATCTTAGATATTTTTGCTCAGCGCGCACGCAGCCGTGAAGGAAAATATCAGGTAGAACTGGCTCAGCTGAATTATCTTTTGCCGCGCCTCACAGGGATGGGAACCGCGCTTTCCAGATTGGGCGGCGGGGTAGGTACACGCGGCCCTGGGGAGACCAAGTTGGAGACCGATCGGCGGCACATCCGTCGGCGTATTCACCATATCTCTCGCGAACTCGAAAATGTTAAGAGCAACCGTCAGCTTCAGCGAAATGCTCGTATGAAACAGCGTGGCCTTCAAGTCGCACTTGTAGGTTATACGAATGCTGGTAAAAGCTCCTTGCTCAATAAACTTACCGACGATAATATTTATGCGGCTGATCAGCTATTCGCGACATTGGACCCTACCACTCGGCGTTTGATACTGAAAACTGGGGAGACGATCTTGATCAGTGACACGGTAGGTTTTATCCGTGATTTACCATCTCAGCTGCTTGATGCTTTTAAGGCAACACTAGAAGAATTGCAGTATGCTGATGTCTTGCTTCATGTTGTTGATATTGCAAAAGAAGGCATCGATGAACGGATCCGTGTAGTTGAGGAAATCTTGATGTCCCTCGGTTTACAGGAAAAGAAACATATCCTTGTTTGCAACAAAATCGATCTTTGCGACGAGCTGCCAGTTTTTTCCTCTTCTTTGCATTATTCGCAGAAATGCTTTGTTTCCTGCGTGACAGGACAAGGTCTCGAGGAATTGCTAGCTTTTTTAAAGGAACTGGCACAGGCTTCGGATATTATTCTTGAGATGTCCTTGCCATATAATGAAAAGCAGGGACAGTTGGTCGCTCAGGCACATCGGGCAGGTCATATCTTGTCAGAAGAGTATGGGGAAGCTGGTGTCGACCTTAAAGTGCAGATCCCTTTAGTGGAAGCCAGAAAGTATTTCCGGGAATATCTCCCGTCAGAATTTGAAAATGAAACGAAGTGGTAAAAAGAATGTCTTATTTTCTTGATAGAATAAAACAATTTGCAGGATTGAATGATGATGATATAGCGCTGGTGGAGCAGACACTGGCCTCAATTGCGCCTCAGTGGGCACATTTTACGGACGTTACTCAGGCCAATCAGATCAAAGTGCTGCAGGCATTTCAAAAGAATCAGGTGGCTGATTTTCATCTGAATGGTTCGACAGGTTATGGTTACGGTGATACTGGACGTGATGTGCTGGAACGTGTATGGGCAGATCTTTTCTGTGCTGAAAAAGCTTTGGTACGTTCCAATCTGGTCAGTGGTACTCATGCGATCGCTACTGTTCTTTTTGGTATCTTACGGCCAGGGGATGAGGTTGTTTCGATCAGCGGGATGCCGTATGATACTCTGCAAACAGTTATCGGTAAGAGCGCGGATGCACAGGGGACTTTGCGTGAACTTGGTGTTATCCATAAAAGCGTGCCGCTTATTGATAATGATTTTGACGAGAATGGGATTCGCAGAATGGTCTCGCCTCAGACCAAGATGGTGATGATCCAGCGTTCTCGTGGATATGAATGGCGGGATAGCCTTTCCATTGAAAAGATTGCATGTGCATGCAAGGTCGTGAAGAGTATCTCTGAAGATATTATCATTTTTGTAGATAATTGCTATGGTGAATTTGTAGAGAGCAGGGAGCCACTTGAGGTAGGTGCAGATATCATTGCAGGTTCACTCATAAAGAATCCGGGTGGTGGCCTGGCGCCGCGCGGCGGTTATATTGCAGGTAAGGCGGAACTCGTCGATGCGAGCGCACAGCGCTTGACAGCACCTGGTATCAGTGATGATGTCAGTTCATCGCTGGATTTTAACCGACCAGCATTTCAAGGCCTGTTTATGGCACCGCTGATCGTTGAACAAGCGTTGAAAGGAGCGACTTTTACGGCAGCTTATCTTGGCGCAAAAGGTTATATCGTTTCTCCAACTGCCGACGATCCCCGGACAGATATTATCCAATGCATTGCTTTTGGCGATCCGGACAAGCTGCGAAAGTTTTGTCAGGGGATCCAAGCGGCTTCTGCTCTTGAGAGCTATGTCACGCCATACGATGATCAGCTGCCTGGGTATGACGACCCTGTGATCATGGCGGGCGGAACCTTTATCCAGGGCTCTTCCATCGAGCTTAGCATTGATGGGCCTATGCGTGAGCCATACATTGGTTACATGCAGGGGGGCTTGTCAATCGCGCATGTGATTGCATCTGTTTGTTTGGCTGCAAAGAATATGGAGGGATAAAATGGACATTTATGCATGGCTTCTCATTGTTGCCATGGCTGCTGGTGTGATCGGGACTTTTGTACCGATGCTTCCAGGGTTTTGGCTTGTTTTTTTAAGCATCCTTGTCTATGGCCTCTTTGATCACTGGCAGGCTTTTCCTG
>CAUDRX010000059.1 GCA_958451915.1 uncultured Peptococcaceae bacterium | reverse complement strand
AGAAAGAACATCACGGCTTCGATCAACGGCGTGAAGAGCGTGGCAATATCAAGGATCATCATAGGCCCAGCCTCCTTGTCTGCTGTGTGAGCAGGGCATGCTTGAACGACTTCGCATAAGTACGTCCCAGGGGCAGCACCGTCTTGCCATCCCGCAGGAGGATGTCGTACCCATCGATCGTGCGCACTTCATTGAGATTGACGAGAAAGGCCTTGTTAGCACGCGCAAAGAGCCCAGGCGCGAGCTGTTTTTCCAGCTCGGTCAGCGCGATCCGATAACGATGGTCGCCACTCGCAGTATGCAAGACGACCCAGGGGCTGTCACTCTCACAATAGATGATCTCATCACAGTAAAGCCGCACCACCCGCTTATTGTCACTAAAGGTGATACTCTGCCGCTCCTCAGCAAATTTCTGTGCGAGCTTTCGGAGGGTCAGCGCAAGCTCCTCAGGATCGACTGGCTTCACAAGATAGTTGAACGGATGGCAGAGAAAGCTCGCCTTCATATATTTCGTATGGCTGGTGACAAAGACGATCTCCACACGACGGTCCAGCGCGCGGATGGCGCCCGCGGTCTCGATGCCGTTAAGGCCACCCATCTCCATATCGAGGAAGAGCGCGTCATAGGGATGGTCGTGCTGGGCGTAGTAAGCGAGGAGGTCTTCGCCGCTGGTGAAGATGTTCGTGGTGATCTGAAGATCCTGTTGGTCGCGGATGAGAGCTTCGAGCGCTGCAGCATGGGCACGCACGTCGTCGCAGATGGCAATGCGCATCGTTGTCGTCCTCCTTTCCCTGGCGGTCTTATTACCGTTATTATATAATACCGATGGGCAGCAGTCAATCATATGCAGTATTTTCTACCATTCCAAGTAAATAAATGTACGTTTTCCGTCCATCAAAAAATCCCCACGCGCACTTGCGTGAGGATGGAGTTTTATGAAGATCATTCTGCTGTTGCGGCGGCTGGCTGCACTTCTTCGAGCTGGGAAGTGCAGTGTGGGCAGCGGGTGGCTGCGATCGCGATCTCGCTCTGGCAGAAGGGGCAGACCTTGGTGGTCGGTGCGGCATCTGCCTGTTTTTTGACGCCGATGGACGCGACCTTATTGACGGCCTTGAGCAGCACAAAGAGCACAAAGGCCATGATAAGGAAATTGACGAGGGCAGAAATGAAATTGCTGCCAAAGCCTGCGACGTCCTGCAGGGTGTACATTTTGGCACCGGTGACAACGTTGAGGATCGGGTTGATGAAGTTATCGGTGAGCGAGGTCACGATGCCGGTGAAGGCGCCCCCGATGATGATACCGACGGCCATGTCCATCATGTTGCCGCGGAGTGCAAAGGCTTTAAATTCGTCGATGAAATTCTTGATCTTTTGGTTCAAAATGCTCTTCCCTTTTCAAAAAATTTGGCCGCAGACGGCCATGCTGGATATTCTAGCATTTTTATCGGGAAGATACCACGGCATGGCGCACAAACTTTGAAGCGGCTTGTTATGCTGCGCTACAAAGCCTTACTGCCAGCTGCCAAGACGGTAGTGGCCGCTGATGTTGCCATAACGCGCGAGCGCGTCCTCTTCGTAGTGGCGCTGCATGGCGTGGGCATGGTGGATGAGATAGGGCACGCCGTCCCAGTTGCGGCGGTCCGAGACGATGCCGATGTGGTTGTCGCCAAAGATGACGATGTCGCCGCCCTGCCACTGGTCGATCTCAGTTGTATCAGTGGTGAGAGCGGTGGCGTGGCGCGAAAAGTAAACGGCGAGATTGGGCACGCGGCGGTAGTCGATGTTCTGATCTGGTGGTACGCCGAAATATTGATCAGGCGCGGCACGCTTGTCGGCATCAACGAGCGCGGGCAGATCGTAACCGGCGGCGCGCAGGCCATAGGCGACGACGTCGGTGCAGACGCCGGTGCCGTCGGTGGGCCAGCCGCCGACAAAATAAGCGCTCTTATATTCGGGCCGGGTCGCGACATAGTCCAGCGCCCCCTGGAGGATATCCTGCTGGTCGGGCACGCCATCGCCATCGGCGTCGGAGGTGCCGGTGATGGTGGCCGCTTCGCCATGGTAGCGGTCCGGCGGGCGGCCATCCTCGCCGGCGGCAAAGTAATTGTTCCAGATAAACGCGCCTGCCACGAAGAGCACACAGCAAGCGAGCAGGCGCGGGAGAAAACGGGATTGTTTGTGGTCGCTCATGATGATGCGCCCTCCTTTATTCCCTCCATGATAGCACGCACGCTGGCACAAAAACAGCACAGGCCCGTGATTGTCACGAAACCTGTGCATGCATGGATATTTTACTTATCATAGACGATGTCTGTCTTGAGGAATTTGCCGTTGCGCAGCTCGGCGCTTGCCTTGGCGATATCGGCAAGGCTGTTCATGACGATCGGCCCGTGCCAGACGATGGATTCTTCCAGAGCCGGGGCGCTGAGCACGAGCAGGCGCACAGTGTCCTCAGCCGGCGCCGGCGCGGCAGCAACGAAGCTGTCGCCCTTGCTGAGGCGGGCGGCGGTCTTGGCGGCAACAGTGGTGCCATCGATCAGCGCGTCGCCAACGAGGGTGAAGACCATGGTCATACGTTCAGGGTCCGTTGGGATCTCCAGGGCGGCGCCTGGTTCAAGGGAAACGTCGAAATAATCCAGCGGCAGATGCGCCCCCTGGAAACCGGCGGCATCGCCATAGCGGCCAGCGAGCACGCGCACGCTTGTGCCTTCGCCGTTCACGACAGGGATGGCATCGGCGGCGATGTGATGATAAACGGGATCGCACATCTTATCGGCCTGCGGCAGATTGAGCCAGACCTGCACCCCCAGAAGACGCTCACAGCTGCCAAAGCGCTCACTGTGCTTGACACCGCTGCCGGCAGTCATCCACTGCAGATCGCCGTCGTGCAGGGTGTCTTCGTTGCCGAGGCTGTCCTTGTGGTGCATCTCGCCGGAAATGACATAGCTGATGGCTTCAATGCCGCGGTGCGGATGCTCCGGAAAACCGGCCTTGTAGCTCTCAGGGTCGGTGCTGTCGAAAGCATCGAGCATGAGGATCGGGTCAAAATCATAGACGGTCTGCTGGCTGAGCACACGGGTCAGGTCGACACCGGCGCCATCGAAGGTCTGCTGACCCTGGATCTGTTCTTCAATGATTCTCATAAGGGATCTTCCTTTCTTTTCCTTCTATAAAAACAGGATGTTAAACACCTCACGCCTGCGGCTGCTTCACGCCCTTCATGGAAAGGCTGATACGGCGGCGTATTTTGTCGACGTCAAGCACCTTCACGCGCACGATCTGTCCGACACGGACGACGGTGAGCGGGTCTTTGACAAAGTGGTCGGCGAGCTTGGAGATGTGGACAAGGCCGTTCTCGTGCAGCCCGATGTCGACAAAAGCACCAAATGCGGCGATATTGGTGACGGTGCCTTCCAGCTCCATACCGGGCGCGAGGTCTTCGAGCTCGAGCAGGTCGTGGGAGAGTTTTGGCTGCGGCAGGTCTTCGCGCGGGTCGCGCCCCGGTTTGGCGAGGGCGTCGAGGATGTCGGCGAGGGTGGCAGGCCCGAGATCGAGCCGTGCGGCAAGCTCGGCGACGGACATGGTCTGCCGCGCTTTCTCAGCGAGGGCCGGCGATGGCGGACAGTCGAAAAGCTGGGCCATCTCACGCACACCGGCGTAGCTCTCTGGATGCACCTGGGTGTTGTCCAGCGGCTCGTCGCCGTCCGGGATACGCAGGAAGCCGGCACACTGTTCGAAGGTCTTTGGCCCCAGCTTTGGCACCTTGAGCAGGGCCTTGCGGGTGCGGAAATTGCCGTTGGCATCGCGATAAGCAACGATGTTTTTGGCGATGGTGCCGCTCACCCCTGCCACATGGGAGAGCAGGGAAACACTGGCGGTGTTGAGATCGACACCAACGTGGTTGACACAGTCTTCGACGACGCCGTCAAGGGCATGGGTGAGCTTTTTCTGGTCAATGTCGTGCTGATACTGACCAACCCCGATGGAGCGCGGATCGATCTTCACAAGCTCAGCCAGCGGATCCTGCACGCGGCGCGCGATGGAAACGGCGCTGCGCAAAGTGGCGTCAAGATCCGGAAATTCTTCTGCAGCCAGCGGCGATGCCGAATAGACCGAAGCGCCGGCTTCGCTGACGATGTACCAGCCGCAGTCGCTGCGCCCTTCCAAAAGGCCGGCAATGAGGCGCTCGCTCTCGCGGGAGGCGGTACCGTTGCCGATGGCCACAAGGGTGACGTGGTGTTCGTCGATGAGGCGGGCAAGCACCTGTCTGGCTTTGGCCTCGCCGCCCTTACCGCTCTTACTCTTGAAAGGATAGACGACCGTCGTCTCCAGCACATTGCCAACGGCATCGATCACTGCCAGCTTGCAGCCATTGGCAAAGCCCGGGTCAAAGCCGAGCACCACATGGCCGCGCACCGGCGGCTGCAGGAGCAGGTCGCGCAGGTTGCGCTTGAAGATCACCGTGGACTGGTCCTCGGCCCATTCTGTGCGCGCCTTGCGCACCTCTTTTTCAAGGGATGGCTTGAGCAGGCGGCGCCAGCTGTCGCGGCAGGTCTCCTGCAGGCGTTCCTGCCAGACCATGCCCTTACGGTAGATATGTTTATAGAGCAGATAGACAGCGCGTTCTTCGTCAAACTCAATGCCCACAGACAGGGCTTCATCGCGTTCGGCACGGTCCACCGCGAGCACGCGGTGCGCCGCCATCTTGCTCAGCGGTTCGCTGTAGTCGAGGTAATTGTCGTAGGTTGGGTCCGGTTTCTTGCCAGCTTTGGTATGGAGCACACCGCTTTTGGCAAGTTCATCGCGCAGGCGCGCGCGCATCTCGGCATCATCGGCGAGACGCTCTGCCACGATGTCGCAGGCGCCTGCGATGGCCGCTGCAGCATCCGCCAGCGCATCGTCCGCAGCAGCCAGCGTCACCGCCTGCGCATCCAGCGCCGCCGCAGAATCTCCCGCCAGCCAGGCTTCCGCCAGCGGCGTGAGACCATGCGCTTCGGCGATACTGGCGCGGGTCTTGCGCTTTGGCCGATAGGGACGATAAAGGTCGTCAAGGGCTGTCATCGTCTCCGCCTGCGCGATCTTCGCAGAGAGCGCATCGGTCAGCTTGCCCTGCTCATCGATCAGGCGCAGCACATCCGCGCGGCGCTCTTCCAGCTTGCGCAGACTCGTCAGCATGTCCGCAAAGGCGCGCACCGCCTGGTCATCCAGATGGCCCGTCTCATCTTTACGGTAACGCGCGATGAAAGGCACCGTCGCCCCCTCATCCAACAGCGCCACCGTGTTTTCCACATGCTTCGGCTGCATCTCAAAAGCTTCTTGCAAACGTTGTTCGATCGTCAATAGTAGACTCCTTCCTGTCGCATGTGCGACACACACTTGTTTTTATTGTAAAGGAAAGCCGCCCAGATTGAAAGCGCAAAAACACCCCACAACGATCCGCAGGCGCTGTCCGCCCCTGCGCCGCAGATCAAAAAAAGCACACCCCAAGCGTTTGACCAACGCTTGAGGTGTGCGCGTTCATGAAATTACAAGTTACTAATTATTCAGAAGATCATCCTCCACCTTGTCCCAATCGATCGGTTCATTGATCTGGGTCCAGGTCTCGACGCTGTCAGCGTCTTCACGTTCGTAGTCGTGAGAGTTTGTCGCTTCCTGTACAGCTTCGTAGTACCAGGTGCCTGGTTCGTTGTCGATCCAGGTGAGCATGTCGTCGAGCATGCCGTCTTCGTCGACTTCACGGTCGAGGACGCGGTTGACGAGGCTCATGACTTCAGCGCGGGTGATGTTGTTATTTGGACGGAAGGTCCCGTCAGGATAACCACCGACCCAGCCAGCGCCATAGGCGGCATTGATAGCATCTTCAGCCCAGTGGCCGTCGATGTCGGTAAAGGTCGAGTCAGCCGTTGCCAGATCGTCGAAACGGGTGGCGATGGCTGCAAACTCCGCACGGGTGATCGGGTCGTTCGGACGGAAGGACCCATCTGGATACCCGGCCAGGATGCCGGCGTTGCTCAGCGTCGCGACGGTATTCGCATACCATGCGCTGTCGTTTACATCAGTGAAGTCCTGATCAGTGGTAAAGTACGCTTCGCGGGATTCATCCGTCAACAGACGGAAGAAGATCGTCGCCACTTCAGCGCGGGTGATGTTATTCTTAGGACGGATCGTGTCATCTTCATAACCCACGATGTAGGCATAGTGGTCGCCGCGTTCCAGTTCTGGCCCAGGAGCTGGACCTGGATCCGGAGTTGGATCTGGATCAGGGCCTGGACCTGGATCTGGTTCGCTGCCAGCCCAAACTAAAGCAAATGGAGAGAAACTTCCTTCTGTCTCATTACCAGGCAAAGTGAAAGAAACACCATGCTTCGTATTTGTCACAGTAACCTCTTCGATCACGCTTTCCTCAATCTGCTGTTGCAGGCTCTCTTCTGTGTATTCAGCCCCATATTCACGATGCAAACCGCGGAAATGAAGTACACGGAACTCTGTTTCCGCACTCGTACCTTCTGGGTATGGCCAATAGATCGTGATATCAGAATCAGAAGCTACCCATGCATTCCCATTATTTTTATCTACAAGATCCAGATACTTCATCTCATAAGCCGGATATTTGATACTATCACCAAGATAAGTATCCGCCTTATCCTCCAGTGCCTGCGCACGGTCTACACCTGTATTATCACCTACGCCCGGAGGCAGGAGCTCATCAAAGAACAGAGATACCCCACTGACATCCGTCAGTTCTGCGTTTTCACTACCATTGGTATAGAAATTTGGAGCTGACCAGCCTGTGCCCTCGATCACCGCGATTGCCTGACCATTCGCGAGCGCTTCCGGCGTTTCCATTTCTTCAGTTAATGGCTCAGACCGTACAATTGTTGTCAGCTCTTCATTAACAGCATCTTCTGGATCAGATACAAAACGGATCGTCAGCTCTCCATCTGCGATCTTGACCGTATTGCCGTTGATCTGAAGACCTGTCACAGTGCCATCTTCTGCAAGTGTCAGTCCTGCATCTTTTGCTACCTGGCTCAAAGCAATCTTGGCTCTATAAACGCCAGGAGTTTTATCATCTGCGATCACATTGCCCTGATCGTCTACATATTCGATATCAAAAAGGCTTTCCAGATATTCACTGTCCGCATCTGCTACCGCACTGTTATTTACAGTAACATTGCTTACTTTATCCGGCAGAGATTCATTCATTGTAGGTGTTGGTAAGCCACTGGTTTGGGCATCATCTGTACCATCGCCACCTGTATAGATAGTGATATCATCTG
Source organism: uncultured Peptococcaceae bacterium (assembly GCA_958451915.1). Classification (GTDB taxonomy): domain Bacteria; phylum Bacillota; class Peptococcia; order Peptococcales; family Peptococcaceae; genus UMGS1590. The sequence goes on along the minus strand of CAUDRX010000059.1, from coordinate 5,217 downwards.
GTTTGAAGATATATTCATCTGACATCACAAACATCAATGCATAAGAAGAATCTGCAGTCAGATCGTCCATCGTAACATCGATCACAGATGCATTTTCGACTTGTTTCAGCACCGCTTTTGCATCTGCTACTGGCGTACCATCTGCGTTCATAGGGATATACGCCGCATAAAGCGCACGGCCTCTCTCTACACCACTTGGCGCTGTCACTGTAAAATGAAGTTCAGTCTCACTTGGTTTAAGCCAATATGCATCTTCTCCAACAACTGTCCATTTGTCATGCTGCGCCGTCACAGAAGACTGGATCGCATCAGCGGTATCCGGATGTTTTGCATAAGCGATACCAACCTGACTGTAATCAGCATCAAGTGTGATCGTCCCTAACTCACGATTTTTTGAATACTCATATCCAAAAAAAGAGCCAATATCGTATCCGTAAGTAACTTGAATGGTAGGATCACCTTTCAAAACACCTGCCGCAATCTTCAAATGATCGTTTGTATTATCTGGATACACGCCTTTAGCATCAGAGCAGTCATTCCATACATAAAGCTGGGCATCCCCATCATTATTTCCAGATATCGTGCCGCCGTTCAATTCTACGACAGAATCACCACCGATGGCACAATCAACAGCATAATTGCCATTACCTGTAATGGCACCGTTATTCATGATGAATGAAACACCCTTCCAGGAAGTTTTCCCACTCACCATAACACCTTTGCCAGTGTTGTTGGAAATCTCCCCGCCATTCATGGTAAACAATGAGCTATTGTTTACACGTACACCAAGACCTGTATTCTCCGTAATCTTAGCGCCATCCTTCATCTCTGCAACGACACGTCCCCCACTCTGATTGGCAAGATACACCATACCATTGGAGGCTATATTCTTGGTAATCAGCCCTTCGAAAGTATAATGGGCACCATTACCGGAATAGATCAGACCACCAGCCCCAGTAGCACTGTTATTGTCGATCACACTGGATGGTCCAAAAATGATATCTGAATTGAACAGATAGATCAAGCTCCAATTCGTTTTATTGTTACTGATATTACCGTTCAAATGAACATCATCATCAAAATACCCATCACCCCAAGCACTAACTAATGTAACATTTTGACAATCAGTGATCTGGGAGCCCGGTTCTGTCGTAAAGATAGTGCCACCGTTCTTTCTGATGACCTGAGAATTCTGCGAATCGTCATCTGTTGTGATCTCGGTAATCACGCCAGTACTGCCAAGCGTTGCTTCAGTATTCGTATTTCTAAGATGAATAGCAATCCCTGTACGAGACTGCCACATATCTTTATCGCCTTTTACATTCTGTATAGTCCCATTAACAGTTGCATTACCGCTATCGATATAGATAGCGCGACCGATGACCTGATGACCTTCATCCTTACTTCCGCCTATAATAGCGCCTTCATCCATTATAAAGGTTCCGCCCTGCATCCAGATCGCACCAGCGGGGCCATAAAGGCTAGTGTCATTTTGCCCTTGGATCGTTTTACCTTTTGTACGATCAATAATGACATCACTGTCGTCATAGATCGCACTCCCAGACTCCATAGTCAACTGTCCACCAGAAAGTCGCAACGCGGACATCCCGCCAAAGTTTTTAAGGACTGCACCATTGCCAAGCACAATGGTCGCTGTGCCATTATAGGTTGCAATGATACCATCCTGAACAATGGCTCCATTTGAAATGTCTTCGCTGCCAAAATGCGTTTCTCCATCACCTTCTGAGTCGGCTTGGATGAAATACTCACCCATTTTTTTACCTTGATCATCAAAGGTGATATCAATAAGTGTCAACGATGCAGCATCAACAGAGCTCCCACCAACTTCCAACAACGCACCGTTATAGCCACCACGTGCTGGGTCCTGGATCGCCGTCACTTCATTACCACGGGTGATCGTATAAGGACCCCCATCGCCGCTGGTGATAGTCAAATGTTTGTTCCAATAACGCGCACTCGTTGTCGCTGTAAGATCGCTCATCACATAGACCGTTGCGCCATCAGCGGCAGCGTCGACGGCTTTTGCCAAAGTAGCAAAAGGTTTCTCCGCAGTCCCGGCATCGTCATCACTGCCATCCGCTGAGACATAAACTGCCTCAAGCGAATTTTGATCGCTTTCGTCACCAGCCGGTTCGGTCGGTTCCGTTGGCGTTGTTGGCTCGGTCGGCATTTCTGTCACATCGCCGCTTTCTTCGGTGCCGTCGGTGCTGTCAGTGCCTTCGGTACCATCGGTGCCGCTGTTCCCCTCTTCACCGGTCCCTGGCTCGTTGGCCGGATTCTGTTCAGCGATGTCGGTCGGGGTGCTACTCTGTCCATCCATGGCAAATGCGCCGGCTGGCATGAGGCTCACGAGCATGGCGAGCACCATGAGGGCCGACAGGAAGCGCCGGGACCTTTTGTGTTTTCGTTTGTCCATTTTGAATTCCTCCCTTATCATGTTTTAAGCGGGCGATGGGCGGCGAAGATGGCACGTAATCAACATTATGTTCCGTCCGGCAGCACGCGCGCCGTTCACATACGTTGTCCATGGATGATCATTCAAAAGCGCAATCTCTTGCGAAAAAATGGGCGCACTGGAACAAGGGTTATTGTAAAGTCCATCGATAACCCTTATCTAATAGCGTGCAAAATTCTGAATTCGTATGGATAGAACACAACTTTCATGGTATAATATCCGTATCTGGTTAGGGAAATGGGCGGCATGAGCAGCGCGTTCCACATAATGTTGATTCTGTTGTTCCCTCCTTTCTGCTGTGATGCAGGTCTCACTGCACGAGACGGAGACTTTCGAGCTGGCGGGTGTGTTCCTGTCCGCTGGTGATGAGATAGAGACGGGTGGTCTCTATCGATGAATGGCCGAGGATGTCGGCGAGGCGCACGATGTCGCGGGTCTTCTCATAGTAGGTGACGGCGAAAAGACGGCGCAGATTGTGGGGAAAGACGCGGTGAGGATCGATGGCGGCACGAACAGCAAGGCGCTTGAGCAGGGCCCAGACCTGATAACGGGAATAGGCGCGATCGTCTTTGGTGCAAAAAATGGCGCCATGGACGATCTTTTGTTTTTTGGCGAAGGCGCGGAGCTTCCGGCAAAGGGAGGGCACGAGGAGGATGGTGCGGATCTTGCCTTTGAGATGGATCTCGGCGCGGCCATTTTTCACGGCCCCGACGGTGATGTGGCAAAGCTCGCTGACGCGGATGCCGGTGGCGGCAAAGGTTTCCAGGAGCAGGGCGGCGGCAGGGTCTGCCTTTCGGGCGGCGGTGCGCAGGCGCTCGTAGCTGGCGCGCGTGAGCTCGCGGGCGGGGTCGCGGAAGAGGCGGCGCTGCACGCGCAGGTAGCTGACGCGCAGCGCCTGCCAGCCCTGGAAGGCGAAGAAACTATGCAGGGCGGCTAGCTTGCTGTTGACGGTGGACGGTGCGGCGCCGCTGTCGGTCAGATGGGTCTTCCAGTCCTGCACGGCGGTGCGGCTGACGGCGCGGCCATCCAGCCACTGCGCGAAAGCGCGCAGGTGGCGCAGGTAACAGTCAATGGTGGCAGGGCTGCGCTCGAGGGCCCGCAGATGGCTGGCGAAGGCGGCGATACGGCAGGGGGTGATGCGTTGGTGACTCATGACAAAGTCCTCCTTTTATTGATCGTTCACCTCTATCGTAACAAAAAAACGTCCGTGCGTAAGGCACGGACGTTGTCGCTGAAAGCGGGCTCACTGGCTGAGGGCACGGGCCATCTCATGGCGGGTGAGCTGTTGGTAGTGCTTGTAGAGGACGCCGAAGCGGTAACGGTAGTCGGGCTGCCAGGGTTTGGAGCGGCCGCAGAAGTGCAGGACGGCGGTGTGGGCCATGATCCAGTCGAGGTCGACGCGGCCGCCGCTCACGAGCTGATAACCGAGGTAATCACGGGCGTCGTAATTCCAGACAATGTCTTCCAGAGGCAGCACGCGGCTGCCATAGAGGCTGTTGAGCAGGTCCTGATCGGGCAGGAGCAGGGTGCTGGCATGTTCGCGCACAAAGGCGAAGAGCGCCTCGGGCCTGATCTCACGCCGGCAGGCGGTGAGGTCCATGAGAAGTACCCCTGAGTTGAAATAATCATGGGTGACATTGAGGCGCACGCGGTTGACGCTCGAAACGATCTCGGTCTTACCGGTGTGGGCACAGGCGGCAAAGAGCCGTCCATCAAGGTCGGTCTCCCAGAGCGGGCGCAGGGGGTTGATGACGAGGGTGTCCGGGTCAAGGTAGATCACGCGCGAAAGGGTCGGCGGCAGGAGCTGGGCCGCGAGCATGCGATAATACATCTCCTGGGGATACTGGGCCGTTGTCGGTGCTTCGGCGAAGAGCGCCTCTTCCACGCGCACCGGCATGAACGTCCAGCCGTAAGCATCGCAGCGGCGCGCTGCCTGCAGGAGCTCCGACTGGGTGAGGCCCCGATGCATGAGAAAGATGCGGAAGGTCTCACCTGGGTTATTGAGCCGGATCGAGGTCAGGAGCACATGCAGCTGCGGCAGATAGTTTGCGTCCAGCGTAAACAGCAAGGTGATCGGTTCCATGGTCATGTTCCTTTCTGATCAAATGCGTGAGGATGCGGATTTCATCCATTCTGCCATCCGCACAGCGCTTACTTGTTGAGGATGTCCATAAACTCCCTGCCGGTGATGGTCTCTTTCTGATAGAGGTATTCGGCGATCTCCCGGAGCTTGTCGCGGTGCTCAAGAAGGATCTTGCCGGCTTTTTCGTGCTCGCGCTTGACGAGGGCGACAACCTGCTGGTCGATCTGGGTCTGGGTCTCGGCGGAGCAGGCCAGGGAAGCATCACCGCCAAGGTATTGGTTGGTAACGGTCTCAAGGGCGACCATGTCAAAATCCTTGCTCATGCCATAACGGCTGATCATGGCGCGGGCGAGCTTGGTGGCCTGCTCGATGTCGTTGGCGGCGCCGGTGGAGATGGTGCCGAGCATGACTTCTTCGGCGGCACGGCCGCCGGTGAGGGTGGCGATCTTGTTCTCAAGCTCCTGCTTGGTCATGATGTAGCGCTCATCTTCATCGACCTGCATGGTATACCCGAGGGCGCCGGAGGTGCGAGGGATGATGGTGATCTTCTGCACCGGTGCGCTGTTGGTCTGGAGAGCGGCGACAAGGGCGTGGCCAACCTCATGGATGGCGACGGTCCACTTTTCGTTGTCGGTGAGAATGGCGTTCTTCTTTTCAT
>CAUDRX010000058.1 GCA_958451915.1 uncultured Peptococcaceae bacterium | reverse complement strand
GGCTAGAGCACTGGGTTTATACCCCTTGGTCCAGATAAGACAGAGGCGCGGGTTCGAGTCCTGCTACCGGCACCATTTTTAGTAACATTTTGAAAGAAGGTATGAATCATGGCAAATCTGAATATCAAAGAAATCGTTGAATGGATGATCGAAAAAGCGAAAAATAAGGCTTCCGATAGCATCGCAGTCATTGATGAAGGAGAAATCGTTAAAAAGTTCGGAGTGGAGTCTGGATGGCTTCAGAGCCATGGTCCAGAAATTTATCACGAGTGCGATCAGCACTCAGAAGTTTTGGACTCTTTGATTTACACTGGAAATGATAGAGATTATTGGTCTATTCAGCTTACTATTAACAAGGAGTAAATCAAAATGGCTGATAAATATCTCAGTATTATCACGAACTTCGGGTGCCACTACAGCTGCCCTGAGTGTATCGTCCGAAATAACAAGCTTAAGATGACACCGACAGGGGAGTATTCTTCTTACGCTCCGCTGTGGCAAGTTCTTCATAATGAATGCAACGATTGCAACTGGGTATCTGTGTCTGGTGGCGGCGATCCTCTTTTTCACTGGTGGGAGCATCAGGCATGGTGGCTTGGCTTTTTCGAGATGTGCCAACGCTCTTGGCGCAAGACCGAACTGCATACCAGTTACTTTGATGCAGAAAACAATCACGAGGTTATGTTGTTTCCGTTTGATAAGTTCGACCGTGTTGTCTACCATGTTCACGGACTGGATGATCTTGATAAGATTTGCCGTCGAGGCAATGAAATCGTTCGCGTTGTCTTTGTTGTGGATGACATGATGGATGAAGAGGAAATCAGTAAGATTGCCGACTTTGTTGAGACGTCTAACGAGATCGACGAGCTTTCGTTCCGGCAGCGTGTGGACGAGCACTACAAAGAAACTTACCATCTGCACGACTTCCTACTGGCTGGTCATCAAAAGCGCTGGTGGTACATTGAACAGTGCGATTACAATACCTACTTCCATAACGGTAAGTTGTTCACCAAGTATACCGATATCTTTGATAAGGAGTGATTCAGATGTACATCGTTGCAAGCGATTACACCAACGAGAAAGCTGATATCTACAAGTCGGTAAGTATCGATAAAGCATTCAAATCAAGAGACGATGCGATTGCTTTTGCCGCTGTCAGCTTTCAGTGTTTTCTCAATGGGATGCCTGAAGATGAGGCCGCTCGGTACGAAGATGCAGTGAAAGTTGACACTGAATCCTACGCTGATTTTTGCGGATGCGAGCTGAGCCCGTATCCTGAGTATGTCGTCGGAGCAGCGGTCGGCGATGGTGAAGATAATCACATGTATTACATGGTGTTTGAAGTAGAGGAATGACCTGCGTAAGCAGTGGCGGCTCGGAAAGACGAGCAATGAGTCTCGGTGCTGAAATTGGTAAACAGGGAAGTCTCAAAAACTTCTGCGAAAGCTTGTGGGTCCGACTCCCATCCGAGATACCACCGGCTCGATCGAGTCGGGAGCTTATTGGGTGAAACGGTTTGGCAAATCGGAAAGACGGTTGGCTGCTGGACAGACAGCTTTGATATGCTACAGTGGTGCAACTGGCGAGACACACTCCGCTTAAGACGGAGCGCCTGAAACGATGGATTGTTGGGTTCGAATCCCACCTGTAGCACCAATCTCGTACTGGGTAGGATCTTTAGCGGTCAGATCCGGCCGCGCCTGTGCGAGATACCACCCCGAAAGGGGTAACATAATAACTCTTGTCAATTATTCTCGGCTCGCTCGAAAGGGTGCAATTGGCCTTGTAAGCCGAGTATCTTATGCGATTGTAGCTCAGTTGGTAGAGCAGCAGGCTGAATGCGCGTCGGTGGTTCAAGTCCATCCAATCGCACCAGGGTTCCTGTCTTTTTTGAATGTTATTCAGCAGGGACCTTTTACCTCATTCTTGTTATTCCCGGCTCTTTTGATACGATGCTTCGGTCTATATCGTATCGAAAGCAACAAGGCTTTGTAAGCCGGGTTTATATGCAGCGGTCGTATAACGGTTAATATGCCAGCCTTCCAAGCTGGAGATGTGGGTTCGACTCCCATTCGCTGCTCCATGCCGCAAGGCAAGACAGCTTTGCCCATTAGGTCTCTAACAAAATGGGGAGTTCAGGTGCCACGAAACTGTCGAAGGTGATAGTTCACGAACGATAGCGGGGAATACGAAACAGTGGTTAAACAGCAAAATGATCCGGCCTGAACATTTTATATGCCGTAAGAGGTAATGCAATAATCACGATGATTCTTTTACAGCGAATTCTTAGTCATGACAAGGATAGGGTGAAGGATGAATGGTGTGAGCACAGTAGCTGTTCGACTCAGCTTTGCGGCACCAATAGGTACATGGTGGTAAAAGTACGATCAATAAAATAGCCACGACTTCCTTGTTGCGCCCTAATGTTTCGGATATTGTGGTCCGAAATGGAAGTTGTCCTGCCTGGAGAATCGGGAGTACAGGTGTACCTAATTTATATGCGGCTATGGCGGAATGGCAGACGCGCCAGATTTAGGATCTGGTCTTCGGGTGAGGGTTCAAGTCCCTCTAGCCGCACCATGTTCGAATATCAACAATAAAAAAATCGAAAGGGTAATGCATTATGAAGGTGATTATTAGCACAACTCCTCTTAACGGCGTACTGACTGATATTACTCTCGATACGGGAGAAGACAAAAGCGACGTGGTGGATGTGGTTGGTAACAGCATGATTACCACTACCATTGATTGGCTCAACAGCAAGAAGATGTCGAAAGAAGATAAGAAAGTGTACACTGATATCTTGTGCAAAGTCTTGAAGGAAAATATCTTAAAAGGGCTCAAGTAAGGAGGGAACAGCCGTATGAACTCCATTATCAATCCTTGGGTGTTCTACTGGATTGGCATCGTAGATAGTGTCAGAACACTACTAATCGTCATTCTAACCGTGCTTATGATCGGAGGAGCGATTATGTTCATGTGTACTATGAGCGATGCAGACGATCGTGGCTTTAAAGACAAAGATGTAGCCGAGGAAGTAAAACTCTGCATCAAGGTTGCAATTGCAACTTTTGTTGTCGCGGTTCTGGTTTGTGTGGTTCCTTCTGAAGATACCTGCTATAAGATGCTCGCCGCTGATATGTTTACGCAGGATAACATCAACAACGCCACTGAGTATGTCACTGACGTGATTGATTATGCGGTCGACAAGGTCAAAGAAATGGACAGAAAGGACTGAGCGATATGGACGAGAGAAAATTCTGTATCGGTGATCACGTAAGGCTTGAGTCTCCGTGGGGTCCTGGTGATGCCAATGAGGGCGTAGAGGGAATCGTTGTCGGATACGAAGAAGACTGCGATACTCCTCAGGTGCAGATCTGCGATGAATACACATGGAGCAACCCGGATTATCACCTGATCGATTTCCTGCCTGATGATTGGTGGGCACCTGTAGAGTCAACCAGTGAATGCCGCTGCGAGTCTCTGCTTTAAAAATTTTTTTCGCCATCCAAACACACTTTACACTGTCAAATGAAAGGAGAAAACGGATGCATATCAAGTATGTGGACGGCCATTATGAAATCGTGTCGGCGGATAATGGCCAGTTCATTCAGTCGGCCGACACATGGGACGAGGCTCTTGACGATATGAAAGAGCTGCTAACAACAACGGTATAACGAGCAAACCGGCTCGTTTACATAACATTTTTTTATTATAAAGGAGATCAATATTATGAAGGCAACTGTTAAGTACAACAACGTTTTCGTCACTTCTGCTTACGACATCGAGACCCTGAAGAAGGTCAAGAAGTTCCGTCCCGAGGCTCTGGTTCTGTACAAGGGCGAGGGCAAGGAGAAGGAGCCTGTCTGCGCTATCGGTGTCAGCGGTTCTGCTTCTGCCAATGAGATGGGCGTGACTTTCGCAAAGAATTCTGTCACCACTCCCAAGGTCGCTACCATGAGCATCGAGCTGCCCAACGGCAAGACCACCGTTGAGGAGATCAACGAGTTCGTTCGTGAGAAGCTGGGTCTGGCCATCGTGAACTGCACCAAGATCGAGGAGCAGATCGCCGAGGCTATGAGCTCTATCGCTGCTGATGAGGCCGCTATGAACGCTGCTATCACCATCGAGAACGACGCTGAGCCTGAGGCCGCCGCTGAGTAAGAGCGCCGCCTGGTAAGAGCGCCACTGTGGTTCCACGCCGGATGTTCCAGCGCAATACGTCCGGCATTCGTTTTAGATGATTCGTCAATCCGACGTTTCTACAATAAATTTTTTCAAATTAAAAAGGAGTACATAATTATGCTGAAGATCACTGTGGGTACCAACACCAACCGTAAGACTGTCATGGTTACTGAGGACACCACCCTGCGTCAGGTCCTGGAGGAGAACGATATCAACTACTCTGCTGGTCAGACCTCTCTGGATGGCTGTGTTCTGCAGCCTGGCGACATGGACAAGACCTTCGCTGCCATGAATGTCACCGAGAAGGCATATCTGGTTGTGGTTCAGAAGATGGACAACGCCCGTTAAGGAATTAACGGAGTCTGATCCTGAATCTGTTCGAGCGAATCTCGAATAAAGTCCGAATATAAATCTGTTCTGGTTACAACAGATAAGTAGCATTGCAGCCGCTGGCAGGCCGGTTAAAGTCTGCCTTATATGTGTCCAGTATCTGGGCTTTTTAAATGCAAGATATGAATTTAAGGAGGAAGTAACTATGGCATTCACTGGTTTGCTGACGAAGCTCGGCTCGAACGAATGCAACGAATTTTTCTCTGACATCAAGAGCAGGAACAAATTCGAAACCGAAGATAACACCGTCCTGACCGTTCTCCGGGCAGTGATGAACGAGGAGCGGCTGGCGACTTTTACCGCTGATCCCGAGAACAAAGGCATCATGCAGTCTCTGGTGGTCGAGAACGAGATCCGGCTCCCGGACGATGAGAAGTTGACAGCAGCCTATTACGCTGGTGAGCGTGGTCCGTTCACAAAGATCAAGCTCGGTCTGTATTTCCATTTTATCCCCAACAAGAAAGCAGCCGATTACATCAAGCAGGTGAAAATGTTCGACGAGGACTACAAGAAGGCGGGCTGGGTTCGTCTTGAGGATGTCTCTCTGTATGTCGATCGCAGTGGTGACGCTCTGGTTTATCAGAACGAAACCAAGCAGGCGACCATGGTGTTCGCTCCTTCGCCCAAGAGAATCCAGGTCATGCAGATGATGATGAGCTGTCTGCCTCGTCTGCTTCCGTGGGCATTCAAGGATCACCCGGCAACCAGGGATGAACTCGATCTGCTGAAGATGTTGGCTGAGCAGAAGTATGACAAGTTCAATGCGGCAATCGACAAGATCTGTGCAGCTTATGACTTCTACGGCAAGAAAGTCGAAAGCATGCTCAAGGGATTCTGCAGTCAGAACTTCACCCGCTCGATCCACGATCAGGAAGAACGTGTCCGCCGGGCAGAGAACAACGTCAATGATTACATGAACAGCGCCCGCAATGCCATGAAGCAGGTGGACGAAGAGCAGATGAAACTTCTGGTGCTCCGGAATCGTGCCTGCAACTCTGGAGAAGATGAGAAGGAGCTGGTCGATTTCTTCAAGGCGAACAAATCTCTTATCGCTCTGGATAAGTCCGGCAATCAGCTGTGGGTCGGCGTGAACTGCTATCTGAATGACTACAACGAAGATATCTTTAAGCAGTATGTCGAAAAGCAGGATAAGATGTCCAGCTACATCTACGAGGAGAGCCCGTATGATATGGATCTTACCAAGAAGCTGTTCCTGGCTATCTGGAAAGAGCACCGGTTCAATCTGCGTGTCTACTGCGAGTGGATCGTCTATGATGACTGCCGCGTCGAAGCCATCAGAAGCAGTAACATGAATCACCAGGAAGACCTGATGAAGGATCGTTTTCCTCAGCCTCATATCGACCGGTTTACCTGTTACGGCGGCTATCGCGGTATGCTTCAGGATCTGGCTCTCCGCCGTGATTACATCGGTGTTTTGTCTACTCTGGTGACTTCTTCTTCCTATATCAATTGGACGGATTCTACGGTCGTCAGCTGGATGATGGAAAAGCTGTTCGGCGATTATAGTAATCGGAAGTGTCTGGAAGATAAGGATGGCAATCTCTACACCATCAAACAGGTGGTTGAGATTCTGGAAAACGAAAGCAGAGAAACGGCATAAGGAGGTTTGAAGTATGCAGCCGGTTAAGATGAATGACGAACTGATTCAAGGGATTTTGCAGGAGTTCTATGCACAGGCTTCTGCGTTGGGTAATCTGCAGGCGGATAAGTTCTCCTTTAACAAGAATTTTTCCAAGCCTGCCAAGGACGCAGTCGAGGTGAATTTCACTCTGGAAGCTTATCACGAGATGTGTGCCCTGATCGATCACTTCAGTACCGAGGTCGCCTGGCACGGTCTGGTGAATCGCATTGATAAGACTCACTTCCAAATCACCAAGATCCTGGTTTATCCGCAGCAGGTTACGGGCGCAACAGTGAATACGGACCAGGAAAAGTATACGACCTGGCTGTATGAGCTGGACGATGAATCCTTTAATACGCTGCGGTTCCAGGGCCACAGTCATGTGAACATGAGCACTTCTCCCAGCGGCGTGGATATGCAGAATCAGTGGGATCTCATTGATACCCTGAGCTCTGAGGATTACTACGTCTTTATGATCTGGAACAAGCGGCGGGAGTATAACGTCCGTGTTGTGGACATGGCGGACAATGCCATCTACAGCGGCGACGATGTCAAGGTGACGATTGGAGAGGCCGATACGAAAGGGTTTCTCGAACAGGCGGAAGCGCTCGTCCAAAAGCCGGTCACAACTACATACAGCGGCTACAGCGGCAACTACAATGGTGCAGCTTACTCCGGCAACTACAGCGCGGGTACAGCAGCTTATCAGGGAGGCGCGTTCGTTGGTAACACAAGCACCGCAGCCGCGTCCACGAAAACAAAAGCAGAAACGAAACCGGCAGCCACGACGAACCCGGCGCTGAAAACTGTCACGGGTGGAGCCGCCCCTAAGATCGATTCAGCCAAGAGCAAGGGAAGCGAATCCAATCTGATGAAGTATTATCAGGAGAATCCGAATGACCTGATGAACAATTGGAATTCGAGCTGCTATCCCTACGCTGAAGCATTTCAGGACTAAGAAAGGAAACAACAATGGATCTGAGCAAAATCGAAATGGTGTTTGACCCTGCTTCTGTTAAGGGTCGCATTCATATCATCGGCTGTGGTTCGGTCGGCTCTACTGTGGCTGAACTGCTGGCACGATACGGTCTGACCAAGTTCACTCTGTGGGATATGGACTTTGTCGAACCCAAGAATATCGTCAACCAGATGTTCTTCCAGCAGGATATCGCACATCCCAAGGTGGAAGCTGTGGGGAACATTCTGTGCAATGTGAATCCTGATATCAAAGAGGATCTGGTTCTGATGCCCAATGGCTGGCAGGGCGAAACCGTCAAGGGCTATGTGTTCCTGGCCGTGGACAGCATCGAGATCCGCAAGCAGTTCCTGGAAAAGAACAAGTACAATCCTGAGCTGCTCGGTGTGTTCGATATCCGCACTGGCCTGTATGATGCACAGTGCTGGTCGGCCGATTGGAAGGATCGTAAGCAGATCGACAATCTGAAGAACTCTATGAACTTCACTCACGAGGAAGCAAAGGTAAGTACGCCGGTGTCTGCATGTGGCATCGTTCAGGGTGTTGCACCGACCGTTCGTTTCATCTGCTGTCTGGCGGTTACGAACTTTATCAATTTCGTGGGAGGCAACCAGCTGAAGAAGCAGATCGTTGCAACCCCGTTCATTCTGGGTGAAGAGAGCGTCATGGCGTTCTGATAAAATCGTAAATAAAAAAATCGTGATGAATAGTTGTTTTTATAAACAGCGCACTTAGGCCAAGCCAAGTGTATCGAATTGTTAAGAAGAGGGGGTCCTCCCCCTGAGGCATCAACATTGCAAAACTAAACAGGCGCCACCGGCCGACGGTGCTCCCGCAGAGTTCAAATCGACCTTTTCGGGTCGCCTGAAGGCGGTTATATAGCCAATCTCAGCATCCAATCATGATCGGGACCTCCTGCTGCACGCGTTTTAGCCTCAAGAAACCCATTTAGATCACGATGAAATCATAAAGGAGAAACAATGTACATTACATATCTGAATCCTCCTAAGACCCGGCAGATCACTTTTGATGAGATCCTCGCCGGTGTCCAGAATGTAGAAGCACTGCACTATGGCGGCAGCAACACATCTACAATGACCGTGTGTCGCAACGATTTAACCGCCAAACTTCGCGCTATCACCAATGTTCCTGAGATGATCGAGAAGCTGGCGGCCTACAACGTGAAGTATGCGGCGCTTGAATCCAGCGATATCCCGAGTCACTACTCTCACTTTGAGATTCCAAAGAAATCTGGCGGCTGGCGACCCATTGATGCGCCCGATGAAACTCTTTCTGATGCACTGATCGAGCTGCGGGAACTGCTGAAGAGCTTTATGATCGCAGATTATCACACGAATGCTTTCGCATATATTCCCAATCGCAGCTTTATCGATGCAGTCCGTAAGCATCAGGCAGGTCACAATAAAACCGTCGTTGATGAGGCGACCGGCATGAAAAAGGTCGTCAATTATCAGAATCATTGGGCGGTCAAGTTCGACTTCCATGGTTTCTTTCCCAGTACGACACCGGATTTTCTGCTCGGCATGATGAGTGTGATTTATCCATTTGCTTTGATTATGCGGGATGCACGTGGCCGAGATGAACTGGCAAAGGCGGTCAACCTGTGCTTCCTTCGCAACGGCCTACCGCAGGGAACTCCCATCAGTCCGTGGCTTACCAATGTGATGATGATCACGTTTGACCACTGCATCACGCGCAAGCTGTGCTATGGCTACAAAGCAAAGGATGGCATCGATCGCGAGTTTACTTTCACACGATATGCAGATGACATTCTCATCAGCTGTTATCATCATTTTGACCCGATGGAAATTCAGCAGATCATCATTGATGCGTTGAATTTCTTCCATGCGCCGTTTACTCTGAACGAAACGAAAACGCATTATGGCAACCGGCACTCCAGCAAGAACTGGTGTCTCGGCTTGATGTGGAATAAGGATAATCAGATCACGGTCGGCTGGCGCAATCTTAAAATGTTCCGTTCGGTTTTGACGAATTATATCAATGCAAAGCAACACGGCAGAACCTGGGAGCTGGAAGATCTGCAAAAGTTCAATGGCAAGCTCAACTATTATCACATGGTCGAGCCTGAGGTGATTGACGAATTGATCCGTCGCTACAATGCGAAGTTCGGCACCGATATCATTGCGATGCTCAAAGAGGATCTTCGTCCCAAAGAGGGCGTTGTTGCATAAAAAATGGAGACATACACAAGGAGTGATGATCTATGATTGAAATTATGTGCCGGGATGGAAAGGTCCCATCGAAGGAGCTCGAAAAGGTCGCGGATATGATCTACTATTCCACGGGAATCGAAACAGAGGTGGTCTACGAAGAGGATCGGCGAGCCCTGGTGTTCTGGGGTCCTGAGGATGTCAAAGAGATCGTGGAAAGTTTGAATCTGAAATCGATCAACACAGACGATACCAATTTCTGCGATACCATTGTGGCCGCCGCAGAGCCGCGCATTCACCAGGCAATGCTGGAAGCCGGCAGAGATGTCCTGTTTGATGAAGTCTGTGAAACGGCTGCATCCATGGGCGAACAAATCGAATTCGATGAGCCCAATCAGTAATCAGTAAACAAAAAATCACTTTGCATATCGTTCCAAAAGAGCGAGCATCACGCCCAAGGCGGATGTTAAGAAGAATACCCCAGCAATCGGCCGCTGCACTCCGCCATGGGCCCTGATCGTGCAGCTGGCCTCAACCAATCCTTGTCAAGAAACACTCGTCCTTCGATCCGGGACGAAAGTCACGCGCCAGGTCGCGTGACAGAAGTCCCTGATCGTGCGTCCTCCCGTTTCCAGAGCATCGGATTTAGAAAGTGATTTTGATAAAAAAAGGAAAATGAGGTAGAAATATGGAATTGATGTATAAGCCAGGAGATAAAGTAATGGTTCGCCCGGATCTGAACTGTCGTGAAGTTTATCGTATGAGGTCAGGCCGCTACAATGGGGACTTCACCTACAATGTGGTTGATCAAATGGCAGATCAGGCTGGAAAGGTTCTTACGATTCTGGGTCCTCGCGACGGAGGAGCTGGATATAGCCTGGAAGAGCTTGATTATGGCTGGACCGACGAGATGTTTATTTCTATCAATGAGTGCTGCTGTGAATCTCTTCTGTGAGGTGAACTATGAAATACAGATACGATGTCGGTGACGCAGTGGTCGTAAAGCGAGATCTCAAAACGGGATGCCACTACTTTATGGAGTCTGGACCTAGTAGGTGCATATACAACAATGTTGTCGACGAAATGAAAGAGTTCGGAGGCAAGACCGTTCACATCTCAGGGTATTTTGATGACCAATACCTTATCGAAGAGGACGATGAAGGATGGTCCTGGACGGATCAGATGTTCCTGACGCAGGACAAATACAGCGCTGCTTGTGTTTGCGAAAGTTTATTATGATTGGAATGATTTGAAAATGCAGAATCCCTGCCATTATTGTGTGGCTCCAAAGCGTTATCCCGGGTGTCACGATCACTGTCAGGAGCGCCAACAGTACGTCGAAACTGAGCTGACACAGCAGCACCAATACAAAGAAAAGTGCCGCATGATCAACGATTTTAATAATGAGCTATATACTCATAACCTGCGTTATAGAGAAAAACATCAACATAGATATTGATTTACATAGAAAGGATGAAGATCAATGGCAGAACCGGCACGTGAGCGTAAGGAGCGCGTAGTTCAGTTCCCGCGACAGCCTGGTTCCGAAGCTCACATCACCATGAGCGAAGCCGAGCTGAAGGAAATGATTTGGGACATCGTGGCTGCCGCTCGCAAGAAAAAGCACAAGACAAAGCCAACCAACAGCCTTTATACAAAGGATGGCCGTATCAAACCTTCGCCTGCTGATCCGATTCGTTCCAAAGAGGATTTCCAGAAACTGGCGAATTATTTCGCTTCCAACGGCGACCCCAAGTTTCGTCTACGCAACAAGGCGATTTTCGTGTTCGGGTGCAGTCTGGGTATTCGTTGTGGCGATCTTCTCAGTCTGAAAACGGCCGATGTTTACGAACAGGATGGCAGTGTGAAAGAGCATGTCGAACTGATCGAAGAAAAGACCCGTAAGCGCAATGTGTGCAAGATCCCTAAGATGGCAGCTGACATTCTTGAGGATTATTTCGATGAACAGAATTTCGAGATTAGTCAATCTGATTATCTGTTTCGCAGTCGCAAGGGTGGTCCTCTGACAGTGCGCGGATTTTATCGGATCTTGAAAGAAGCAGGGAAAGCGTGTGAGCTAGATATCGATCTGTCCACTCATACCATGCGCAAAACCTATGCAATGGCTGCACTTCAGACAGCGAAAAAAGCTGGTACATCTGGGCGAACGATCGAGATGCTTCAAGAAAAGTTTAAGCATAGCAGCCAGCGTGTCACGATGCATTATGTCAAGGCAGACCAGGATAAGATGGACGAAATGTCTGATCGTGTGTCGGACTGGTTCGATGATGGAGGAACGGAATGACTGATTACATGTATCACCCAGGCGACAGAGTCCGCGTTCGACTTGATCTTTCGGAACATGAAGAATATAAAATGTTGTCTGGCGAAAATAAAGGTCAACGCTGGGTGATTTTTGACTGGATGAAAAAATACGCAGGACAAGAGATCGTCATTCAAAAGATCGCACAAACTAGTGGTGTTTACAGAGCACAAGGAATCGATGGCTGCATCTGGGCTGATGAGATGTTTGAGCCGCTTGTCGTGGACGAGTGCGTTTGTGATTCATTGCTGTAATGGAATGGAGGAAGTAGAGCAATGTCAAGATATTATCAGTATAAAAACGGAGAGGAAGTGTTTGTTCGACCTGATCTGGAGCGCGGTGTTCAGTATTATATGCGTTCCGGTTACCGAGCAAATGATGTCAGTGCCACCCTTACTTATTCTCAGGCGCAGCGGCTTGGCACTGTGGTTCATATTGCCGGCAAGCGCAATGGCCGCTATTACATCGATGAAGATTATGGGTGCGATCGGTGGACGGACGAGATGTTCGCAGCACCCAACGAATGTATCTGTACGCCGCTGCTGTGAGGTGAATTATGGAAGGGAAATACCTGTACGAAATTGGCGACCTCGTAAAAGTTCGCGACGATATTGATCGAAACATGCAGTATCGTATGCGTTCCGGTCCCGAAGCTGGACGCGAACCCGGGACTGTATATGATATCGGAAAATATAAGGGGTCAGTCCACAAAATCATTTCTTATGAGCATGGTTATTACAAAATCGATAATGACCCTGATCATCTGTACTGGTCTGATGAAATGTTTGAGCCGATGTCGGTAAACGAATGCTGCTGCGAATCT
>CAUDRX010000057.1 GCA_958451915.1 uncultured Peptococcaceae bacterium | reverse complement strand
GAAATTATGATAGATGTGCCGGCACATGATCTCCTGCATTGGTTTGCTAAAGAGTGCGCCCAAGGCTTTGGCGATCACATGTGCCCCAGTCTCAATATGCACATCGATCTCCAGGGTGATCTTGCCTTCACCAGCTTCATGAAGGCTCAGACGGATAAAGTCATGGTCATGCTTTTTATTGCTTGCCCCTTCGATGGTGACTTTCCTGGCTGCTTCATCAAAAGATGCAGTATAGATCGTCACTGCACCTGTCTCATCATTACTCGCTTTCCACTGTGCAGGGGTTGCTTCGCTGACAACGCTGCCCGGTTCAACATCGAGCTTACTTGGATCTTGCAGTGCGCTCCAGGCAACATCCATGGAAAAAGGGAACTCTTTGCTGTTGGTAAAATGCATAGGAACAGCTCCTTTGTTAAAGATTTACAATACCATTGTAATAGAAGACTGCTGATAAATGGTGACAGTTATGAAAAATCATACGCTGCGGATCTCTTTCGCACAAACCTGGTAGTAATGGCGTCCATTCGCGCTTGTCTCATACTCTGCAAGCGCATCCATGGCATCCGCCTTGAGACTGGCAATGTCTTTGCCAGCACCTGAGGCTAAGAGCATATCACAAAGCTCGAGACACCACTGATAATCACCAGTTTTCATTGCCTCTTCCGCTGCCTGGCGCACTTTATCTTCACCGCCTGCGAGAGCGATCGTCTTTTCTGCTCGCACTGCTGGTGCAAGTGGATGCAGTTGCGTTGGATTGCCATCGAACCAACCGAGATAAGCAGTATAGATCGCGCGCACCGTCCACTCAGTGCAGCCGTAGTGCTCTCCCAGATATGGCAGATTTGCATATCTTTCCGGCAGATGGATCGTTGCCGCCAGCTCATCAATGGTCTTGCCTGCGTTCATCCCTTCAAGGGTCATCTCCAGGATCCATGCGATGGCATCACGGAAATTGCCGAGCACCGACTGAATCTCTTCTTGCCCGATAAGGGCCCTGGTATGCCCTGGCAGGAGCACATCCGCAGGATAGGAACGGATCACATCCAGGCTTTTGATCCACTCGGCGATATCACGGTACTGACTGCCACGGATAGCATAGAGGTTCGGGAAACAGCCATAGTAATTGTCGCCAGAACAGAGCACCTTCTGCTCTGGCAGCCAGACCATGATCTGATCGTCGGTCTCACCGGGCAAACGTACCATTTCTACAGATACCCCATCAATCTCGCGGCTGACGAATGCTTCGTCGTAAAGGGTCGTTGGTGGCAGGATGGCACGGCTCTCTCCATATACAACACCCTCACGATTTCCAAGGCCCTGGGTGATGGCTTCTTCATCACTCAAACCATAGCCAAACTGACGTTCTCCGCGCAGCATCTGGATATCAATGAGTTTTTCTGTCCCGGCCAGCACCGGCACCGCCGGTGCGAAGGCGATGATCTCCTGCAATGTTTCCTTGAAAGCCCCCGCACCCCCACGATGATCTGGATGACCATGCGTATAGATCAGGGTATGGACCTGTTGACCGGTCTTCTCGGCAATGATCTCCGCAAGCTTTTGACCACGTTCCAGTGATTCAAAGCAATCGATCAGTATCACGCCTCTCTCTCCTTCAATGAACGTGGCATTACTGTGACCGATATTGCGTACATGCCAAATACCCGGCTTCACCTCCTCGATAGCCGGTTGGAAATTTTTCTCTGCATAGTCACGCAAGATCTGCGCACCATTCTCTATTAACATGTTCATTCTCCTTCCAGTTGATAGATTTCTTATAATACGATTATAGCAAACATCAGAACAGCTTCGCCATATCAAACATATTCACACAGACATCGAAAAAGCCTCACAGTACTATGCTGTAAGGCTTTCAGGAAATTTATCTTATAGTTGCGATGGTCTCTTTAAATTGTTTATCGGCACGCTGACGCTCAGCAAGTGCACATTGCCATTCATCCTGACCACCACTCATGCGAGCAATCTCACGGACAACCGATTCTTCACTATCAAGCCATTCGACATGTGTTTCTGTCATGCCATCTTGCGCCTGTTTCTGAATGAAGAAGTTTTTATCGGCACGCGCTGCGATGCTGGGTGCATGTGTGACACAAATAACCTGTTCCCGTTGTCCCAGCGTCTCCAGCTTGTCTGCAACAGTCGTTAATACCATGCCGCCGATACCTGTGTCGATCTCATCAAAGATCAGGGTTTCTACCCCACTGGTACCGCTGAGGATAGATTTGATCGCAAGCATGATGCGGCTCATCTCACCACCAGATGCGATCTCATACAAAGGGCGCATCGGCATGCCTGGGTTTGGGGCGATCATAAACAGACAGGTATCCGTGCCGCTGGCATCGCCCGCAAAAGATTCGAAATGCACCTCGAAACGCACGGCATCCATCGCCATATCAGCAAGCTCAGTGATGAGCAGTTGGCTGAATGTTGCCCCCAGCTTCTCGCGGCTCTCGTGGAGCTTTACTGCAAGTGACTGATAAGTCGCACGGTCACGGGCATAAGCCCTGCGCAGATCTGCGATCTCTGCATCCATTCCGGCAAAATGATCGATCTTCTCTTTCCAGTCGGCCAACGCATCAACGAGGCTGTCGATATCCATTTGATACTTGCGCCGTATTTTTGCAAGAGTCGCCAAACGCTCGTCCATGGCTTCCAGCGTCACCGGATCAAAATCAAGCCCTTCGCGATAATGCTCAAGATCACGCGCCGTATCATCGATGACGATGCGCACACTGTCCAGATCGCGGATATATGCCTTGATCTGTTCATCGTACTGCGAGACAGCCTTGAGCCGCTCGAGAGCATCGCTGAGTACCTCGTGGACACTGCCCTGGGCATCATAGAGCGCTCCTGCTGCATTGAAAGCAGCATCATAAAGATCCTGGGAGTGAGCCGCCTGCTTATAGCGCTGAGCCAGTTCTTCCTCTTCGCCTTTCTTTAACTCGAGAGGTGCCAGCTCCTCGACACGTTCCTGCAAAGTTGTAAGCTCTTTTTCAAGCTGTGCTTGTTTGCGCAGCGCCCGCTTGAGCGCGCGGCCACTGTGTTGTGCCTGAGCATAAGCAGTCACGACCTGCGCACGCAGATCCTGATGCGCTCCATCGCCCATGGCATCAAGCAAAGACAAACGCGTCGCTGCATCACCCAACTCATCATAATCGTGCTGACCATAGATGCTGATGAGCTGGCTGCATATCGACTTAAACTGGCCGAGAGTAACGATCTGTCGATTGACTCTGCAAACATTCTTGCCATTTGAACGGATCTGACGCGTCAGTACGATGGTCTGGTCGTCGTGTTCGAGACCCAGATCGTCGATCGTACGGAAAACCGGATGCCCTTCGGACATCACAAATACCGCTTCAACCATGGCATGAGCCTCGCCTACACGGATGTCTGCGACATTGGCACGTTCCCCAAGAACAAGCTTCACAGCGTCAATGATGATCGATTTCCCCGCACCAGTCTCGCCTGTCAGCACGTTAAAATGCCCATCAAAAGACAGATCGACATGCTTTAACAAGGCAAAATTCTCAACCGTCAATCTTGCAAGCATGCCGGCCCCTCCTATCTGGATGTGTATTCTTCGATCTTTTCGACGACTTCGCCGATCGCTTCTTTAGGCTTGATCACCAACATCACCGTATCATCTCCGGCCAAAGAGCCAATAACCTGCTGCCAGCCTGCCCGGTCGATAGCCGATGCCACTGTATTGGCATTACCTGGCGCAGTATTGAGGATAAGAATGTTCTCACTGTAATCATAGCTGATGATGAACTCCCGGAGGACCATGCGCAATTTGGCATCAGTCACCGGAGTGTCCTGTGCGATCACATATTTGTAACGGTCACCGCCAATGTTGACCTTTACGAGCAAAAGCTCCTTGATATCTCTCGAGATCGTTGCCTGTGTGGTCTCAAATCCTTCCTGCTGAAGGCGTTCGGCTAATTCTTTCTGGGTGCCGATGGTCTCATTGGACACGATCTCTAAAATACGTCTCTGTCTTCTGTTTTTCATACGGATCCCTCTTTATGATGCATACGACGATAGTTGCGGTTTAGTAACTTATTGCGCACCGTATCGAAGAACTGATGCTCTTCCAACTGCACGATGCGAGTTGGCGTTTCCGCCTTATATACCCGGACCATATCCCCCTGACGCAGATGCGTGGCACAGCGGCCATCAGTCAGAAGATAAGCGTCCTCCGTGCTACGCGTTAGATGCACATCGATGATACCGTCTGCAGGCACGATGATGGCATTGGTCCCAAGGATGTGCGCACAGATCGGATTGAGAATGAGGCAGTCTGTCCCGGGATAGATCAATGGACCGCCAGCAGACAGGGAATATCCCGTCGACCCAGTCGGTGTCGCGATGATGATCCCATCAGCCTGATAAGAGTCGATCAATTGATCACCCAAATAGTAAACATCCAGCTCCAGCGTATTTTCGACCGGGTTTCGGTTAACTGTAATGTCGTTGAGTCCGATCGTGCGGCAGAGCAGGATGCTGTCACGGTAAAGTTCTGCACCAATTGTCATACGTTCTTCAATGGCATAGTCACCAGCGATCAGCTGATCAAGCCGCTCCTCGAGTTCTTCCAGCTCAAGCTCCGCCAGAAAACCAAGCGTGCCCTGATTGATCCCAATGAGCGGGATGCTGGAATCGCGAACAATATTGGCTGCGCGCAAAAAAGTGCCGTCACCGCCGATGACCACCATCAGTGTGATAGTCTGCAAAAACTGCGGTGAAGGCAGAAACTGGATGCCGGCACTCTCTGCCAGCTGCTCATCACCCGCATAGACCGTAACACCACGATCAGCGAAGCGACCGGCAACATGCCGCGCGATCTTAGCGACATCATCCCGTTTTACATTATAATACATGCCCACAGCTTGATGCATAAAATAAACTCCTTACTCATTAATACGACAGGATGAACACCGCCAATATCGCGCCAGCACAGATCCCAAGAAAGAAGAGACCTGCCTGCGGACATGGCGATGATGCTTCCTTAAAGGACACCTCCATCATATCATATTTATTCATGTCTATAAATAAAATTCCATCGGTGTGGAAAATATTTTGGTACTCGAACAACTGACGCCGCACATTCGGCAGGCGCACATTGGCCTGTTTGCCCGTTTTGACCTCAACAAGATATCGCCTGCTGCCTTTTTCGACCACATAATCAGCCTTGATAAAACTCTCATACATCTCGCCATCGATCGTCATCGTCACCGGTTTTCGCACCTGTGCGTCAAGGATCGTGTATCCATGTCGTCGCAGAAGTGTTTCCGCTTCCGTCTCGCCGATCTGTGCGCGGCGGCTGATCTGACGACGCTTATGCCGCTGCCACCGCTGCCAGAGTACTCGCATCAACAGACCCCCAGCGATGATCCCGATCATAAGCCAGACGAACCAATGCCACGTCTCAATCATCGTCAGGCATCATCCCTCTTGCCAAAATCTGCAAAAGTCTGCTGCACAAGCGCGTGTACATCGACCGCAACTGCTTCTGCTTGCGGATCCTTAGTGAACCAATACAGGTATTCAATATTGCCCTGCGGCCCCTGGATCGGCGAGTGGACCACTCCAAGCGTCTTGAAGCCAAGTTCAGCATTAAATGCAAGGATCTTTTCGATGACCTCTTCATGCACCGCGGGATCACGCACAACCCCATTCTTGCCAACTTTATCGCGACCTGCCTCAAACTGAGGCTTGATCAATGCCACACCACTACCCTCTTCTTTCAGGATGCTGTATGCGGCAGGCAGGATCTTTGTCAGTGAGATAAAGGCCACGTCTGTCGTCATCCAGTCCATCAGCTCCGGAAAATCTGCCGGGGTGAGAAAGCGCGCATTAGTTTTTTCCATATTGATCACACGTTCATCGGTACGCAGTTTCCAGGCCAGCTGACCGTATCCTACATCAACCGCGTAAACACGCTTAGCGCCGTGCTGTAAAGCACAGTCCACAAAACCACCCGTTGACGCGCCAAGGTCAACAACGACCGCACCTTCCATAGAGATCGGAAAGCGTTTGAACGCCTCTGCCAGTTTGAATCCTCCGCGGCTGGCATACGGCAGCGGCTCACCCACAAGACGCAATTGGCTGTCAACCAGAACTTTTGTGCCGGCTTTATCGACTTTCTGATCATTGACTAGTACCATGCCGGCCATGATATACTTTTGAGCTTTTTCTCGGGTCTCGCACAATCCTTTCGAGACGAGCAATACATCCAATCGTTCTTTTTTTGCCATTGTTTATCCTTCGTTCAAAAATTGGGCGATCTTTTGCGCCATCTTATCCGGCGTTAATCCCAGATCATCCTTCAAGCGTCCCGTATCACCGTGCGGCACAAACGCATCAGGCAGCCCCAGCCGCAGCACAGGCACCTGCATGCCTGCGTCACACAACGCTTCCAGGACCGCACTGCCAAAACCACCTGCCAGGACATTTTCCTCCATAGTAATGATGCGCCCGGTTGCCTTTGCCGCTGAAAGGATACAGTCGATATCGAGCGGCTTGACAAAGCGTGCATTGATCACACCAATGTCCAATCCGTGTTCCGTCAGAAGACGCGCAGCCGTCTCCTCAGCTGCGGTGACCATCGCCCCCACAGCAACGATCGTTGCATCCTTACCAGAACGCAATGTTTCTGCTTTACCATACGGCAGAAGTTCATAATGTCTGACCAGCGCATGTCCCGGTCCACGACCACGAGGATAGCGGATCGCCGCCAGACAGCCATATTGGAGCGCACTATAGAGCATATGCTGCAGCTCCGGCTCGTCCTTTGGAGCCATCACTGTCATGCCAGGAATGGTGCGCAGGTAGCTGAGATCAAAGACCCCATGATGGGTCGGTCCATCTGCACCAACGATGCCCGCGCGATCAAGCGCGAACACAACCGGTGCATCCTGCAGCGCACAGTCATGGATAAGCTGATCATAGGCTCGCTGCATAAAAGTCGAATAGATCGCAACAACCGGTTTCAGCCCTTCCAGCGCCATCGCACTGGCCATTGTTGCCGCATGCTCTTCAGCAATGCCCACATCAAAGGCTCGTTTCGGATACGCTTTATGAAAAGCATCCATCCCGGTGCCCGATGCCATCGCCGCTGTCATGCCAACGATACGGCCATCTTCTTTCGCCAGATCCACCAGGGTCTGAGAAAAGACCTCTGTATAGCTTGGTTTATCCGAGATTGAATAGACCTCGCCTGTTTTGATATCAAAAGCGCCAACGCCGTGGAACTTGTCCGGATGCTGTTGAGCCGGCAGATAACCGCGCCCCTTCTCCGTCAGGCAATGGATCAAGACTGGTGCATTGAATTGTTTGCTGTTCTCAAACACATGGATCAATTCTTCGAGATCATGCCCATTCACCGGGCCGTAGTATCTTAGCCCCAGTTCCTCAAAAAAGCTGCCCGAAGTCAGCATATGTTTCACAGAATCTTTCAGGCGATCGGCCATCTCGGCCATCTTCGGTCCGATGTTCGGGATCCGTTTGAGAAAATACTCCATATCTTCCTTAAAACGGTTATATCCCGGATCCGTGCGCATACGCGTAAGATATTGACTCATCCCGCCAACGTTTGGTCCAATGCTCATTTCATTATCATTGAGGATGACCGTCATTTTCGTCTGCAGATGGGCAGCGTAATTGAGCGCTTCGAATGCCATCCCTCCAGTCATTGCCCCATCACCGATCACAGCGATGACTTCGTTATCTTCGCTGAGCAGATCCCGCGCTACCGCAAAGCCGTCTGCAGCGGAGATAGACGTACTGGCATGACCAGCCCCAAAAACATCATACACGCTCTCGCTGCGTTTCGGAAAGCCAGAGATCCCACCATACTGACGCAGCGTATCAAACCGATCATTGCGGCCTGTCAGGAGTTTATGCACATAGGCCTGATGTCCCACGTCCCAGATGATCTTATCCTCAGGGAAATCATATACATAATGCAGGGCGAGGGTGATCTCCACAATACCTAAATTTGGCGCAAGGTGTCCGCCATTTTTAGCGCAGACCTCGATCAAACGCTGCCGGATCTCCCGCGCCAGTGCGTACAGCTGATCGATGGACAGCCCCTTAATATCTTTGGATTGAATGTTCTCTAACATACCATGTCCCCTCCCTCACTCAAACTCTATTTTTAACACCTGCCACCGTCACTTTTGACGCTTTACGATATAATCAGCCAGGTAATGTAAAACGTCAGTGTCACCCGGCAGATCCCTGATCGCATCATGGGCCTGCTGACACTGTTCCTCAGCCATAGCACGAGATTCATCCAGGCCATACATCGAAGGGTAGGTCGCTTTCTCGTTCTTCTCATCGCTGCCAACAGGTTTGCCCAGCACCGCAGTATCACCA
Source organism: uncultured Peptococcaceae bacterium (assembly GCA_958451915.1). Classification (GTDB taxonomy): domain Bacteria; phylum Bacillota; class Peptococcia; order Peptococcales; family Peptococcaceae; genus UMGS1590. The sequence goes on along the minus strand of CAUDRX010000057.1, from coordinate 4,134 downwards.
ACGACATCCAGGATGTCGTCAGTGATCTGAAAAGCCAGTCCGATATGCATCGCATAACGCGAGAGCGCTTCCAGCTGTGAAGGATCCGCACCGCCGATGATCGCACCGATTCGGGCTGCCGCGATGATGAGCGCGCCTGTCTTGTGTGCATGAATATATTTCATCGTGATCTCATCGATCTTTTTCCCTTCACAGAGCAAATCTTGCGCCTGGCCCACAACCATCCCCTGATTCCCGGCACCACGTGCCAGTTCATTGAGCACTTTCAATCCAATCTCCGGCTGACCTTTGGCGAGCCAATCGTCACTGATGACCTCGAATGCCTGCGTCTGCAACCCATCACCAGCCAGCGTTGCCATGCCCACACCATAGACGATGTGGTTCGTTGGTTTGCCGCGGCGCAGTTCGTCATCATCCATCCCCGGCAGGTCATCGTGGATCAGAGAATAAGCATGGATGCACTCGATCGAGCAGGCGCTCGTCAGTGCATCCCGGATATCACCGCCCACCGCCGCACAAGACGCCAGCGCCAGCACCGGCCGCAGACGCTTGCCGCCCGAGAGCAGACTATAGGCCATCGCGTCAACAAGAACATCATTAAAACCATCTTTTTCCGGCAGCACAGATGGCAGATGTGCTTCTACCATCTGTGTCAGCTCGGCCATTTTTTCCTTGCTCATGATCATTCTCCCTCCACATGGAAATCCTGCTCGATACCATCCTGCAGGATCTTGATCTCACTCTCTGCATCGCGCAGCATCTTTTGGCACAGTCCCGCCATATCCAGGCCATTCTTATACTGTGACACCGCCTCTTCCAGAGGGATATCCCCTTGGCTGAGCGCTTTTAACGCCTCTTCCAGGCCATTCATCGCTTGTTCAAAGCTCAACTGTTGTATTTCTTCGTTCATGTTCGATCCCTCTTTAATGAAAGTTTCGTCACGTTGCTTTCGACAATGCCATCTGAAAAATGCAGCGTCAGCGCATCACCAACAGCCACATCAGCCGCGGAAGACACGGCATGCCCCTCTTTCTCGCAGAAAGAGTAACCACGCGCCAGCACCTTGAGCGGGCTCAGCGCATCCAGTGTAGAAATCGCATCAGCAAAACGTTTCTGCTTGTCCTCAAGGCACTGCGCCAGTGTGTGCTCCAACTCGCTCCAGCGTTGATCCAAATGCATATAATAAGGCGCCAGGAGTTTTGAAGCATCCTTCAGTACGCCACCAGAAAGATACCCCGCCAGGACCGCCTGCTTGTGCGTCAGGATATTGCCTACCTGTTTGCCGAGCTGTGCGCGTGCCTCCGCGATCTGACCCATCAGCGCCTGCTGATCCGGCACCGCCAATTCTGCCGCCATCGAGGGAGTACCAGCACGTACGTCCGCCGCAAAATCCGCAAGCGTTACGTCTGTCTCATGCCCGACCGCACTGATGATCGGCACCGGACTCTCAGCGATTGTGCGGACCACTCGTTCCTCATTGAAATTCCAGAGGTCCTCCAGCGAGCCACCGCCGCGGCCCACGATGATCATATCAACGTCCTCGCGTGCATAAAGCGTGCGCAAGCCCGCCTCGATCGAACGCGCCCCATCCTGACCCTGTACCGATGCCGGTACCAGGAGCACATCCGCCAGCGGCCAGCGCCGCTTCAGCACCCGCAGCATATCACGGATCACAGCGCCCGTAGGCGAAGTAACAATGCCGATCTTATGCGGCATGCGCGGCAGTGAACGACGAGTGTCCTCCGTTTTGAAGACCCCCTCCGCCGCCAGCTTCGCCTTCAGCTTTTCGTACTGCACCTGCAGATCGCCAATGCCCACCGGCAGGAGCCGCTGCACATAAAGCTGGTAACTGCCACTTTTCGTATAGACAGAAACACTCCCCTGAGCGATCACCGCCTGGCCATTCTGCGGCAGCGTGCGCAGCATCTGCGCCGCCGATCGGAACATCACACAATTGATCGCCGCCTTTTCATCCTTGATCGAAAAATAGCAATGACCGCTCGCCGCATGCCGCTTGAAATTTGAGATCTCGCCCTGCACACGGATGTTCTGCAGCACATCGTTCGACTCAAAGATCGTCTTGATGTAGTCGTTCAGAACCGATACTTTAACGACACCCTGGTCACGCATCGTTCTCCGCCTTCTTGCGGATCCCATCCAGGATGCCATTAACAAATTTATAGGACTCTTCGTCTCCATAGAGCTTCGCCAGTTCAACCGCTTCGTTGATCACAACCACCGGCGCCGTCTTGTCCGATGCAAAACGCAACTCATAGACGCCCATACGCAGAATGTTCTTATCCGCGCTCATCATCCGCAGCGTACTCCAATGCTTCGCCTGTGCATTGATCAGATTGTCAATGTCCACCAGATTTTCCAGCGTACCGCTGACCGTATCACGGATATAGGCTTTATCCTCATCCTCCAGCGCACTCTCCAGCGTATCTACATCCAGTTCCGGAAAGATCGAAAGGATATTCGCCGCTTCCAGGAAATCTTCCAGATTTTCTTTATCATCTAAATAATAATCTAATACCGTATGATGATCCGTCTGCCCCATATCGCTCGAATAGATCAGAAGAAAAGCGATCTGTCTCGCAAGTTTACGCATATTGTTCCCCCATTTCCATATCTGTGGTATTACTGAAGTCAATGCCCTGCACAAAGATATCAACCATTTTCACCTTCGTGCCAGTCATCAACTCAACTTCTTCTTTAACTCTTCGTTGAATGACATTCGCCAGATCCGGGATCGCATAACCATAAAAGACCTTAATATTGATCACCAGATAGAATCCGCCATCCTTATAATCGACACGAACGCCTCTGATACCCGGTTTCTTACCCAGCATACCAGAAAAATTATCCGTCACACTGCCGATAAACCCTTCGCCCGCCGTGCCAAACGTGTCCACCACGCCCTCCACACGACTCACCGCGATCGCCGCCGTCTGCGCAACCACCTCGTCATCCACGCGGATCGTGCCAAACGCCGTGCTGTTTATCTGCCCCTGGCCATTCTCTAATCGTTTCTCTTCAGCCATCGCGCTCGCTCCTTATGTCGACCTTAAAGAAATTCACACTAATTTATTATACCACAACCAACCCCCAGCGGTCGACGATTCCACCACGAAATGCACGCCCGTGATTTTGAATTTTTTATAGAACGGGTAGGAATAGAAAAACCTCACCCGAAATGGTGAGGTCGATATATCTGCATATGCACTCTGCTGTTGTAATTTTAAAGCATTAAAAATACAAGGTTCTCAAGCCAAAATTCTGCTCGATGAACCACCTGCGAATTTGAGACGATATTAGAAATACAAGGTTCTCAAGCAGAGTGGTCACCATGGCTCCGATTGTCATCGTTTGAGACGATATTAGAAATACAAGGTTCTCAAGCGGGTAGTTCCATCTGTCGGCGCGATAGCGTGTTTGAGACGATATTAGAAATACAAGGTTCTCAAGCCGAAGAAGAGGACGACCGTCGTTCTAATAGTTTGAGACGATATTAGAAATACAAGGTTCTCAAGCATCACCGATGCAGCCGTGAGCGTTGTACGGTTTGAGACGATATTAGAAATACAAGGTTCTCAAGCAATGTCATCATCTGTCATGCGTGGATTGCAGTTTGAGACGATATTAGAAATACAAGGTTCTCAAGCTATCACATCTCGGCGGTCAATCAATATGGTGTTTGAGACGATATTAGAAATACAAGGTTCTCAAGCCGCTCGGGTCGCCCATCGGCAGAGGATGGCGTTTGAGACGATATTAGAAATACAAGGTTCTCAAGCCGGCATGTCTTCCAGCACAAAAGCATCCCAGTTTGAGACGATATTAGAAATACAAGGTTCTCAAGCCTGCCGCGTCACGTGTGCACCATATATCTGTTTGAGACGATATTAGAAATACAAGGTTCTCAAGCCCGACACCGTATCGGCCAACCTTCCAGAGAGTTTGAGACGATATTAGAAATACAAGGTTCTCAAGCACACCTTCGCCAGTGGAGCCAATTCTCTTGGTTTGAGACGATATTAGAAATACAAGGTTCTCAAGCTATGAATATGTTTTGGCTTCGTCTCAACAAGTTTGAGACGATATTAGAAATACAAGGTTCTCAAGCTGACCAAT
>CAUDRX010000056.1 GCA_958451915.1 uncultured Peptococcaceae bacterium | reverse complement strand
GACTGTTTTGATGTATGTGTAACCGTTTTCTTCGAATTCTGTTTGTTCTATGATTGTCATTGAATCACCTCTTAATCGTCTAATGTGTAAACTACTCTAGTCGTCAAAGAATAATTTCCGCTAACACGTTTATGTTTTATGATTAGACTTGACTCGAAAGGAATTCCGCTCTCAGCCAAAAACCATGTTTTGGAAAATGTTCCGGAATCACTTTTGGATGCAATTCTTGTCTGTTCTAGGTGTTCGTAATAAAGGTGTGTATTCGGCAAAATACAATCATAACTAGAACTATCTTTACTTGTAATCCACTGTGGATTTATTATTGCGCATCCCGCTTCATTATATCCCGGACTATTATCTGAAAAGAGGATTTCTCTTCCGTCAATTACAATGGAAACTTCAACCTCTCCCGAGCAATTTGGAAGCACGACAAAAAGTCTTCCCTTTCCGGAAGCGTTAACTATCGTTTTAAAAGAAGATGACGACATATTATCGTTAACTGTAACAAATTGATCAGGGTAATATCCGTTAACGCCTTCTTTTACAATGGCTAAAGACGTGTCGATGTTCCCTAAATTTTCTTCAACTGTTGTTACCCCCCCGAAATTTCGCTGCATTTGTTGTTGATGCTGGAAACCTCGGTTGCAATAGGAGGGAGAGATTGGAGAACAGAAGAGACAGACGAACCGATGCTGGTTGTCTTGTTTAGAATCTTTTGCAGGTACAATAAAAGATTGCTGTTCATGCAATTCCTCCTTTAAATTATTTCATATTCAATAGAAACTGAGTTTGTAAATTCCGCTGAGCCATTACCACAACCTAGCGCATATGATATAGAAAAGCCATCAGGAGAGTATATAGGCAAAGCAACAGTTCTATTTTCTGTTTTGCTTTTGCGATCATCATAACTGTTGATGAGTTCGCTAGAAAAGATTACACCGTTATCGTTCCCTTTGGATAAGCTGAGAGTCAAAGGTTGGCTGTACCCGCTTCCAAGAGCAAAACTGTTTTCACCAATGGTTATTTTTAAAAAAGACCAATAGTAATACTGTATTCCTGAAGAATAACTACCGGAATATCCTTTCACTATTAGAGAAAAATTATTGATTAAAACAGGCCCAGAAACTGAAATTAGAGATTTCCATTTGATATCAGAGTCATTTAAGCTCGTAAATTTTTTATAAATATCAAGAGAGAAAGTTGTATCGGAAGCAGATTGAGACTTTGAATATTTTTTAATAGACGGAGTAACTAATGTACTGGAAGGCTCGCACGTCGTCATAAATACAGAGTTTTGAAGATTTACAATATCAGTTATAGTATTGCCGACATCTGTTTGAATAGATGTCAATACCCCCCCATATCCGTACATTGATTTTTGATGTCAGATACGTTACTTGATAATGGGGAGAGAGAGGAGGATACGGAAGCCACGTCAGAGGTGATCTTTTTGGTTCCGTTCAAAATGTCCTTTAGATAAAGCAGAATAGAGCTATTCATACCATACCTCCTTATGTGAGTTGATACATAATATGGGTGACAGAATTATCGTTTCTTCCTAATGAAACATTTATCCGCAAAGAGCTTGTAAAAATAATAGGATCGAGGCTAATCAGATATTTTGATACCTCGCTAGATTTGCTGTCTCCAAACCCGGCAAAGTACCGATAGCTGTCATCGACGAACGTTGCTGATGTAGGAAATATTTCGAAATCTCCTCCATACGAACCACCGCTGTTCATGATTGTGGCATAAGAAAAAAATCCGCAAGATGGATCCCCGCTTTGGGAGGAACCAATGTGTTTAGATTTATACGACTGACCATCAACAATTATTTCAATATAATCGGTAGAACTTTGTCCGTTGCTAACCATTGAAAAAGCAAACCATAACTTACCGGATCCAGTTACATCTAAAACAGTTCCCGTGAAGGGGTCTGATTTATCAATTTGAAGATATTTTGTTCCTGATCCATCGTTTATTTTTGACATCTCACTCAAGCTGTTTTCAACTGTTGAAATACCCCCCCGATATTTACGCATTCGTTTTTAATATCGGCTACTTGAGTTGAAACAGCGCCGATGGAAGACGACACTGTGGAGAGCGAGTTCGAAACAGAAGAAAGACTTGAGTGAATAGCGTCTACTTTCTTTTGCAGCTTGTTTAAAAGCAAGGTAATAACACTATTCATAAATCAATCTCCTTTAAACTAATTGATAAGAAGTTTCTAAAAAACTATACGAGGTATACGATGATTGTGTGCGCCTGTAAGCAGCATATTCGATTTTTAATCCGTTACAAATAATTGGCATTTTCCTTGATACTACAAGAGAAACATCTGTAGAACCAGGATTATCTTCCTTAAACCATGAATCGTTAAATATAGTACCGCTAGAAGGTAGCAAACCTTGATCGGATGATGCGCCTGTTTCTATTTCTAGTCCGCTGTGGTACCCGTTAGACCAGGCGTCATTTAATAGCCCGTATACAAAAATTTTTTCATTGCAGGTGATTCTTAAATACAACTGAAAAAAATCACCGGAGCTCGAAGAACTGAGATAGTTATCGGAATTAAAAGCATGTAAAATACAATATCCTTGAACGTCCACAAACGTTTTCCAAGATATAGAACTCGAATCTAGGTCAGGGAAGCTAGACGATGAAGAGCTTCCTGTATAAACATAATCTTCCCATTGTAGATCTATCCTTGTTGAGATATGTGGAAAAGAAGAATCCAATAAAGAGTCAAAAGCATACGGCGACGAGAGGGCGGTTGAACATTTTAACTCTTGGAAATTTTTGTTTAAAGAAGTATTAAGTCCATCCAACTTTGTATTGGAGGCACTAGAGGTTTCAGTTAAGAGTTCTTCAATCGAAGATACCCCCCCTGAATTTCTACACATTTGTTTTGCACTCCTGCAATATCAGAAGGCAATACGGAGAGATCAGCGAGGGAGTCTTTAATTGCATTTGTGTTTTTCAGTGTTTTGTTTTGTAGTAAGAGAGAACCTGAGTTCATACCTTCATCTCCTTATTCTGCAAGTTCATATAAAATGTAAACCCATTTTGTATCGCCACTGGTTCGGCTAACAGTGATCTTCAGGTTTTCTTTGAAAGTCATTGGTTCGACAGAGTATAAATGAGAGTTAGCAATACCCTCACCGAGCGTTCTAATATAAGACCCATAACCAGTAGTAGAAAAAATATCGCTTCTGGTAAATAAACTAATCGTATCTAAACCAATCTGTGAGTAGTATCCTTGTAATAACATGTCTCTCGATGATGTTTCACCAGAATTCTTCGTTTTGAAGGTAACACCATCTGCGACAATAGTTATATTCGTACCCGAATCAGAATCATCATCACCAACAAAGCCGCATAAGAACAACTTTCCTGCGCCAGTGACATTAACAAGTTCGCCTTTTTTAGTGCCACCCTTGATATACATAGTTGTTTTTGGATCATACAGTGGCGTCAATCCTGCGTTGACAGCCTCAACACTTTCCTGTACGTTTAATACCCCCCGGTGAGTGTTTCGCATTTGCTGTTAATACCACTCACGGCAGTAGAAAGGGAGGATACGTCGCCGGACAAAGCACTTAGATCAGCTGGTACATTTTCGAGAAGACCAACTTTTGAAAGCACTTTGTTCAGCAGTAACGAAATTGTACTGTTCATCGCTTACCTCCATTAATTAGAAACAACATATACAATATAACAATAAGATTTTCCTTTATGTTTAATCGTTAATTTGGAATTAAATTTAATAGGGAAAACACTCATGTAAAGATCTCTATATTTATCACCGGCAGACAGAGACGAGGTAAAAAGTTTAAGACTTTCCCTACCTGTGTATGATTCGTTTAAAAACGTGCGTATATAATTATCAGCAGAATAAATAAAGCTCTTATATGCCATCCCAGAGCAAATATTATTTTGCCCCTGATAATAATATGAATTAAATTCAAAAGTTTTATTATCTATTGTTACTTCCATATCAGAATTTCCGTTTAATGAAGTGCCCCCATTTGCATTTAGTATAACTGCATACAAATACCCGGATCCAGTAACATCAACAGCTGTTTTATAACTTGATTCAGTCGTATGATCTACGATATAGGTAAAGTCGTTTACGACGGAGGAATCATTAAAAATAGAAGACAAATTTAAAAAAGAGCTCTTTATCGAAGAAATATCTAGATCGACGTCGCTTAGATTACTAATGGCCTGATCAACTTTCCCGGAAACTTCCGTGCTCGCGTCCACTAGGTCGGCCAACGTACCAGGAATTGTCGTTCCCGTTTCATTCTTAATTTCTTTTACAGTGTCATATATTTTGTCGAGGTACAGTTTATCTGCACTATTTCCCATTGCATCAACCGTCCTTTCGTTCTTCTTTCGCAACTTTCGTTGCGGCTTTATATTCTACGGCTCGATATAATCGATCATATAGCTATCAGCCACATTCTTTGTTTCGCGCACCTGCACATTGTCGCCAACCTCTGGCTCGTTCGCGGTAGACCATCTTATGGCATGCAGCGTCGTTCCTTTTTCGGCGACGTACACTTCATAAGTCCCATCTTCATTCTTTCCTACAATACGAGCAGGAAAATGGACATCGTACTTTAAATTCCGGATGAAACTATCCGCGAGCATGCTGGCGATATTCACAAGCGCTTTCTTGATTCTTTCTTCATCGTCCATCATTGATCACCACCGCTCGGCTTAATACTCAAACGGATCGTCATTCACGATCACTTCTCTATAGGTGACAGCGTTTCCGTTGTTGAGTTTCGTGATGAAAACAAACTCGCCGCCAAACCCAAGCAAGTCGAGCGTGTCGGTGTAAACGGATCGAATGGTGTCAGTGGTGTTGTCGTTCGTCATCGTGCTTACACAACTTAACACCGTGGCTCCATCATTCGTCGTATTGAGAGGATCAGACGTGTCCATCGACGTAATAATCTTTTCAGTCAAGACCGTGTTGCCAGAGCTGTCATCTTCCATGGAGCAACGATAGAAGTAGTTCATCTTCATGGCCGCCGCTTCAAGATCGATGTTATTCGAGTCAATGACAGACACCCATTTCGTCATATCAAAGGTGTCGCCCGACGTATGCGCTTCCGTACATGCAAAAAGCTGATTGCCGTAAGTTGCCATGTCGTTCTGCGCATATGCGGTTCCGGTCGCCCATTGTCCTCGGAAGAGCAGATTTAAGCCGGGATCACCTTTGTCACCCTTATCACCTTTTTGGTTCGGCATGTACAGTTCCCAGTTCGGGTCTGTGTCAAGGCCAGTTGGCGCGGTGCCAGTGCAGGATTCAACCTTTAAAATAAATAGGCTGTTCTGGTGACGCACAACGTTTTCTTCATAATAAGTTGTTTCCGCATTCCAGACGCCTTTGTATCTGTACTTCTCAACGCGCTCGTCGATCCAGTCGTCAACTTCGGTCTGCGCGTTATTGATCTTTTGCGTGATCTCTTGATTCCACTCTGTAAGCTGATCGACGGTCTCTTCAAGGAAGTACGTTTCAAGATTTACCATGGCGTCCTGCATGGTGTTCAATTCTTCGGTAGTAAAAATATAAGGAGCTAACTCTTCTGCTAAATCCTCAAATTCTTCTTGCTCCGTTGGCGTTTTATCTGACTTCGCCAAAAGCGTTTGATACCGAGCAATTTGCGGCATAACAGAAGCAGGAGGATCATAATGCGTTGGAAAAGAGTCTATTCCAGTAGGGAAAATGCTACTTGCCATTCATACACTCCTTTCGATCATGCCAGCAAATCGTTTCTGCCAGCCATAGTATTCGTATAATCAAGCCGTAAAAGTCCGCTTTCTTCTTCGTTAAAACCGTACATTGGCAACGACGAAGCCGTACCAACCCAGCCTTTGTCCTCAAAAACGGACTTTCCGTAGGCGTAATTTGCAGTGTACCAGTTTCCGTTCTCGTCGCGATTCAGATCAACGTAACTACCAGCGGTCTCAGAGATTCGCAACTTCGCACCGCTGTTTGTGAGCCGCACTTCGAGATAATTATTTGTCTTGTCGCGGCTGAAATTACCCGCAACGCTCGTTCGTTTCCCGTAGCAAGCACCAACCCATGCGATCTCTTTTGCTTCGGTTTCAGTCAGCGCGTAATCCTTAATGACCTGCGACGGTAAGTAAGTGTCCAATCGAGTGATCATTTGTGGATATACTTTGATGTTGATGCTTGTCGAAGTCCAATACGAAGAAAGGGTAGGGGAGCCGGGTGTCCAGCCCGCGTTGTAGATCAGGCTTTGTCCCAGCGCTCGTGTTGCGGTGTACCAGTTGCCATTTTCATCCCGGAACAGTTCGTTGTCGTTGAGCATGAGCCGCATGTTCATTGGTTCGCCAACAACACGGATTCGATGCGTGCTGCCCTTGGTGATCTTCAAAAGGTCGCGGATGTCTTTTTGTTCGGCCAGCGTTAAATGGTACTTCGCCACAAACGCGCCATCAAAAATATTATTGATGACAGTAGGAGCAGGGGTGTACTCGCTGACTTCGTTGGCCGCCATCAAAGAGATTACTTGAGTCTCCGTGTTGCCGCCAATTACGACAGCACCGCTTTCATCTTCTTCTACATCTTCACCGTATTGCCAATCATCAGGGTCTTTCTCATGAAGCAATTCCTGATCAAATGCGAATCGACTTTTCGTTACCTTGTGCGCGGTGATCTTCATGGTACCACTTGGGCCGAGCTTGCAAGAAATCTCATCGATACAATACTTGCCTTGCACGGGTGAATTGTTCACGGTCTCATCGAGGTAGATGAGCTGATTCACGTCCAGCCCGTAGATCGGTACTGTTGTGATCTTAACTTCCTCTGCACCGGAGAGCCGCGTATCCAATTCATACTGGGCGCGGGTCACACATTGTTCGACCTTGTAGTAGTCGGATTCGTTGATCGTTAAAGCGCGAGGATTGTAGTGGTATTCGTTCAGCGCGGGATCGTTGATGAAAGCGTCAAACTGATCGCCGAGCTTATATTCTTTAAACTTCGCTTTTAAATCGGCTGCTTGGATCGTCCCTACAAGAAAGCTCAACACGTCTTTCCCTATCGTATTGTTTACCGCCGTAGACGCATCCCAGCCGTTTTGTGTTGCCAGCGTTTTAAACTCATACAGCGCTGACTCGGTATCGGTTTCTGCCTGAATCTTTTCCCATGCCGTATCAACAATGTCGCCGGTCATCACATAATCGAACGCCTTGGTTTCGCCAAGTTTATCAACCGTGTACGGACAATCTGCCCACGCTTCATTTGTTGAAAGTGCTGCCGTCGTGTAGGAAGGCCAGACACCATCATCATCTTTGCCGTTAACAGTGATGCGATTTCGCACGTTGTCCCAATTGAGTTCGACAGAGATGTTTTGAATGAGCTTGTTCTCAGGAACCGAGAAATCCCAGACAACAGCGTCAGTGATCAGATCGCTCATCTTCTGATAAACGAATGTTCCGTATACATCAAAAAAACCCTCATAGTGCAAGTAGAGCTCAAGAATTTCTTCGATCAAACTCCACAAGTCCTCGTCAGGGTCTTTTTCGATCTTGTATGGGATTTTAAAATCACAGTCCTGAATGTTGGTGTCAAAGTTGGTGAACGAGGAAAAGATGTTTTGCAGGGTATTGTTTACGTAGTCCCCAGGATTCACGATTACTTTTGTCTCCAAACTGCCGCCAAGCGTATCATCCAAGAACGCAACAAAGTCAACGCCTTTGATGCTCAGCGTGTTTTCTGAGGTGATCGCAATATCCTGAGATGGTTCAGTGATCGCAAAGGTGCCGAGCGGGAACCAAACGATCTCGCCATTGGTGAGGTGTTCAATGCCAACGTAAACGCGAAATCTTTTGTTGATCCAGATAGGAGACGAAGGGGAGGGAATGGTGTCTTCGCCAATAAGGAGTTCGATGTCGCAAGTTCGCCGCTCGCCAACTTTTGCAAAGATAGAGTAGTCGCCAGCCTTAAAGGAGCCGGTCAACTCTCGGATTACTTTCAAGTCGCTGTTCAAGATTTCGAGCTTCGAGTACAGGATGCGCTCACGTTGCTTGAGAACGTCCACCTGATCTTTTGTCATCATGGCGAACCACCGTCCTCGTCGTTGCCGGGCACTACTGAAGACTCGCCTTCAACTGGAATGTCGGAGAAGTTATTATTGTACAAGTCATACTGTTTGTTCATGTCGCCGATCTCCACAAAATTGAAGGACAGATCGTACACCCCACGAGCGTTTGGTGAAAGCGTTGGGGAGTCCACGATCGCGATCATCATGTGCGTACCATCGTAGCCCTTGATCGCTATTGGTTTGCGGTTCATCAAGAAGGACATGATCTCGCGCCGGAGTTTCTTTTCTCTCATAACGCTAAGGTCGTCTTCATCACTTGCATACAGCAGGCACTTCAAGCCGCCCTCTGCGTAGTTGAGGTTATTGTTGTAAACGACAACAGGATATTGATTCCCCATTGTCTCAAGAATCTCGTTCGGCATGTTGTAGCTGAAATCGTCAAACTCGAAATTGTAATAGAGCTCGTATCTTGTATCGCGGTCGTACAGATAACAGGTTTCCATTTCTGTATCGACTGTTTGGATAAAGTAGTTGTATTCGTCGCCGGTCGCCACGGGAACAATCGCGTACTCATAACGTTCGGCTGGGTCTGCGGTTCGGTCAATGAAGGTGTAGATGCCATCAAAGATTTCGCCGATCTCGATGTTGTCGAGCGTGACCCATTCGAGGTCGTCATAGCGTTTTCGTTTGAGAGAGATGTGTGTGATCTGTTCGATCGCTGCACCCAAGCTGCCGGAGTCAAGAGTGTCGCCTTCAAAGTCTGCTTGCATTACCGTATTGCCTGACCAGTCTTCTTTCGTAAAGGTAAGTTCGTCGGTAGGCAGTTCGGAGTCAACGCGGATTTGGTCGAAGGCCGCCCCTGTAATCAATACGGAGGAAGGAATGGAGGTGATGTTAGGCGCGAGGTTAACGTCGCCAAAAAGTGTGTAGCCTAAAATCATTCAATCGCTCCCCCTTTCAGATACTCTAGGTTCAGCGCACTGTTCTCAATGGTGACTCGGAGCGTTTCGTTGCATGGCGTTGTGACCTGCTGGATCGGAAGTCCGTAAATGGTTTCTCGTCCGTTAAAGGCACAAAGCGCTTCGATTATTGTCGGCCCGATGGTGAACAGGATCGTGTCGGTGCCGCAGTAGATTTTTGCGATCTCAACGGTTTTCGTCAGCTCCTGCCGCGTGAACCAGATTTGCAACGTGAAGCCTTCAACAAAGTAGTCGTCGGTCGCGAACAGGATGGCTTGGTCTGCTGGCACCTGAACCCATCTCGAATTGATGCCATCGTTGTCTTTGTATGTCACAAACTGCGGGTCATCTTCGGTTTCGTAGAGTAACCCGTCAGCGTAATCGTACAGCGTGCCTTCTTGGTCTTTGATGATGGCACGAATGGAAACGTCACCGCTTGTTGGATCACAAACAACGTCCATCTGAGACTCGATCCCAGACTTGGCATATTTCACGCGGAATGGGATGCGACCTGTTGAGTTGCCGATACCAGACTGCGATAAGACTTCCAATACGACGGAATAATTTGTTTCATTGGCAAACCCGGCTACCTGCGCGGAAACCATGGTGTCATAAACGTTGCCGCTGTCGAAGAAGAGCTGGCCATCTTGTGTGTAGACACGGTATCTGTAGTAGCGGATCGGGTCATCGTTCTGCGTGTACGTACCGGTGAAGGTGTAGATACGCGAGGTGATGACTGCGCTGCCGTCTGTACTCACGTCGTTGATGGAGATCGCAGGCTTCGAGAAGCAGGAGAAGTAGTCGGACTGGCTTTTCTCAGACCAGTTTGTACCGTCGCCAACCTGCAACGTCATCGCGTAGTATTTATTGTTTTCTAACGTGTTGGCCGGGATAATGAAAAAGTCACTCTCGCAGTCAACCGTAAATTGTTTGTAGATGATGTACGGCGTATAGCGTTCCGTGACAATGATAAGCGCCTTCGTGTGCAAGTCGCCGCCCGTCACGTTAAAGTAAACTCGCTGGTCTTCGGATGCGTCAAAAGAAGTCACATCGACCAGACTTGGTTTATTGAATGCCATTTATTCACCGTCCTTTTCAAAAAGACCGGTGGGGCGCAAGCCCCACCGCCTCTATTAATTGTATTAAAATACGCCCTGTTTTGTGTCAATAATTGCGTTATTTTGTATATAATCGAATTTCCCTGTCGAGATTCAAGATCGCCTGTTTTACGCCATCTTGATCGTCCACACGAGGGAAGTTCATTGTCACGTTTTCGATCGTCAAAGGCTGAACTGTTTCCTTCGTATTATTGGTGATTCCGCTGAGGTCAATAGGATTGATTCGGTGCAAGCCCATTGGGGTAATGTCGTTATGGACAAGATCGTACAGCTTTGCCGCATCTGCCGCATTGAACACAACTTCCGGCGAGCTTGGTGTACCGTGAACCATTGTCGGGCCGGTAAAGGAAACAACACCGCCGTCCGCATAGCCTTTTTCGCTCTTGCTGGAACTTGCTGCTGCCGCCGCCGAAGCCACTGCATTTGCCGCAGATCGCACGGAGTTGGCCGCAGAGATAACATCGTTCGCTGTGATGCCAAGCTGCTTCACGTAGCCCGCGAGACTGGTGTCAAAGTCTTTGACCATCTTTTTAACATCGGCAACAGAGTCAACGATCGTGTCGTCGAGCAAGCCTACACTGCCGGTATTTCTTCGTACTGTCGTATCGAGGTAGCCGCTGGTGCGTTCAAGTTCAGAGACGGTCACTGTGTTTTGCAATACGGCATCAATACTCTCTTGGAGCTTGACCAGATTCAATTCCTGCGTTTCGTTGAGCTTCATGTTGGCCGTGATGGTGCCGACGATGATCTCTTCGGAAATGCCGAGCTTGTTGAGGTAGGCCAGAATATCGTCTTCGGTTACGACTTGTCCGGCTTTTTCGCCGGAATCACGAACGGTGCCGATGCGCTTGATCTGTTCGAGGATGAACTTGTTGACATCGGTGGAGCCTTTCATCGCGTAGAGCAAACCTTCACTCATCGCCACATTTTCCTGCGCGAAGTAGCTGTTGGCGTCCATGAAACCAGTCTGCTTTTCGAAGTAGCCCATCATGACATCATAGTAAATCTGATTGTCTTCGGTGAGCTGCTTCAGGAAGTTCTGAGAGTTGATGAGGTGGAGGACGACGTTTTCGCCCAGCGCAAGGTCTTCCGAGTTCTGAGTGATCAGTTTGCCAGTAATGTCATAGATGTCCTGCGCGGTACCGTCAAAGTTCATGATGGTGTCGAGCAGGTTATCCCACGAGCTGTCGGTGAGCAAACCTTGTCCGCCTTCGCCAAAATCGTAGTCGGTGCCGTAACCTTCCATGCGATCGAGGATGCTGTTGAGAACATTGCCGAACTCGTCGACTTCGTTTTTCGCCAGTTTGTCCGCGAGCTGGGAAACCTTAACCACGTCTGCGTTTACGCCCAGATTATGGAGGTAGGAAGCAATATCACTTGCGGTAACAACGGTGCCTGCTTCACGTCCAGGAATCCCAGAGTCTTCAATACGAACAGTACCAATACGGTTAAGGGTGTTAGCAAGGAAGTCGTTGACGCTGTAATACCCGTGCTCCAACATGGCTGCTTGCAGTTTTGGCGTGATCTGAATATGGTCGGATACGTCGATGGAGCCGGTCGTGCCGAGCTGATCCAATTCGCTTTGGGCTTTGTAGACCTGTACTGGGCTGTACTTTGTTGGGTTGCGGGTGATTTCAAGCAACTGGTTCGTGTATTCTTCGAGATTGTAGCCAGCTTCCATGAGACTCTTTGCGTAGTCTGTTGGGAACAATTCGGAGATAGGATTGTAGGATTGGACGCCATAGTTTCCGTTTGCAGTTTGCAGGTAGTCGAACACGGCGGTATAGCTGCGGTCGAACATGGAGAGCAGACGGTTCACAAGCTGGTTCGCAAGAGCGTCAACCTGTTCAAGCGCTGCATCTTTGAGTTCGTCGAGCTGATCGAGATGTGCTCGATAGTTTTCAATCTCTTCATCATACGCTTCAAGTCGCATGTCCTGTTGTTCTTCGAGGGCATCCATCATGTCGTCGTAGTGATCGTTGTACATCTCTTTTTCGCGTTCAAGGCGATCCTGTTCCTTTTCGAGACGATCGATCTCTTGGTCTTCATAAAATTCTTCGAGGTCGTCCTGCGCTTCTTGCAGATCGTCGGTCGCTTCTTCGAGTTCTTCTGGGTCAGCGGCATAAGTAAACTGCCATTGACCATCTTCACCCATTTCATACACTTTCGTATTGTAATCATTGGTGAGACCGTCAAGTCGATCCTGCGCATCTTTGATTTTTTCTTGGAGTTCCTTGAGTTTTCTTTCGTCGTCGCGGGCGTCCTGCTGATCCTTGATGGCATCAATACGGTCTTGAAGTTCTCTGTCTTTAAGCTCAATATTGTCGTTAAATTCGTCTTTTGCTTTTTCGAGTCGGTCGCGCTGTTCTTCAATGTCCTTCTCGTAAGCTTCACGTTCACGTT
>CAUDRX010000055.1 GCA_958451915.1 uncultured Peptococcaceae bacterium | reverse complement strand
CGTTTATCCATGCCTGGCAGTTTGTTATATTTTGCTTTTCGGGGAAAGATGGGGCCGTCATTCTCGGCCGTTCGAGGATGATGAGCACCATTGTCTTTTTTATTTGCTTATCAAATAACCAGCCATTGTTGGATGGCCTGTGAAACAGGTATTGGCTGGCTCGCGTATGACGCATAGGGCGATGAGCAGATCGGCACCTGCAAGTGTGAAATTAGTGAGGGCAATAAGCAAAGTAAGCGTGCCGGGGAGGAGCAAAAGGGCGGCAAGGCTCGTCAGCCCGAGTGCGATGAAGGGCAGCAGCACGCCTGTGAGATAGGCGCGTTTGGTGAACGGTATCTTGCAATTGGTCGTTGGCATCATGGCACTCACATGAAAGTGGATATCGGCCCAGCGCAAATGTCCGGCGAGCATCCAGCCAAGGCCGTGCAGAAGTTCGTGGAGTGTGACACTGACGACGATGATGATAATGAAGCTCACATAAAACGAGAGGCCGCCGAGCATCATTTGATCGGCATGATCGCTCAGTATAAAGCGGTAGAGACAACCAGTGACAATGAGAAATGGGAGTGCGCAGAGTACGCCATAGCCCATGGCCTGGCTTTTTGTGAAGATACGTTCATGGCTGGTCATGACGATTACCTCCTGATCAGATGCGGCCGGAATTTGTGTTAGAGACGTTTGATGTTAACAGCATAACTGCTCTTGTTGGTGAGAAAACTGAGCCAGTAAATGATGCAGAGCAGCGAAAGAATGTCCAGTGGTGTGTAGGCAAGGGTCAGCGTGAGAAATCCTGCGGCGGCTGCTGCCTGAGCAATGCAGAAAGCGATAGCGACACCGATGCTGAGCACGGCAGTGCGGGCGAGGATGCGAAGGCAGCGCTCTGGTGCGCGACGTGAAAGCCAGCCCGAGGAGGCAAGGGCCGAGAGGATAATGGCGACAGTGATGATGGTTTGCAACATGATGAACCACTCCTTTAATTGATTTGTTGGGTAAAGTATAATCTATTTTTGACGCGAAGTAAAGTATTTCTTACATTATGGATGAAAAAACACTCTTCAGAGGCGAAAAAAACACCAGCATGGCGAGCTGGTGAAAATGGTCAGCGCAACTTGCGCAGAATGGCAACAGCGCAGAGCACAACGAGCATATAAATGTTGAAGACGAGGCGGTAAGCGTTTGTGAAGACATAGGGACTGGAGAGAATGGTCCAGGTGAACTGACCGAAGAGATTCATTAGCAAAAAGAGTGCCAATAATCCCCAGAGACAGGCGCTTCCGATGATGGCGCGTCCGTGTTCGTCGCGGCCTTCTTTGGAAAAGGCATAGAGGGCAAAGAGAACAATGAGTATGATGCAGGCGATGGCATTGACCCAGACAAAGGTGGCATTGTCCATCAGGCTGTAGATGGCCTGATAGATGGGGGAGTCGTAAATCGTTGCGAGCATGGGTGCCTCCTATCAGAAATTTTTTCGATTGCGCAGGATGAGAATAGCGATGTCGGCTGTGAGGAGCACGGATGAATAGGCGAATTGGGCGATGTTCAGCGCGCGGGTGCTGTTTTCAAGCCCCCAGCTATTGCCGCCGTAGAAATAGCCCAGCGTGTTCATCGCCAGAAAGAGCACGAGAAATGCACAGAGAGCGCTGGTGGCAATGACTTTGCGACCGCGTTCGTCGCGCCCTTCTTTCGAGAAGAAGTAGAGTAAAAAGAGCGCGAGCAACCCAAAACCGACAAGGGCGTTCATTCTCAGTACGCTGGAATTATCCAGAAAAGGTACGAGTTTTTCAAACATCAGTCATTCTCCTTAAATTCAAAAAGGTCTTCGATGGTAACGTTAAAAACCTGGGCGATGCTGTAGGCAAGGAGCATCGATGGGTTGTAGCGATTGCGTTCGAGCTGGACAATGGTCTGACGCGAAACGCCCACGAGGTCGGCGAGTTCCTGTTGGCTCATGCGTTTGGTCGCCCGGTAGACGTGGATCTTGCTTTCGAATGCGTATTTACTTTTCTTTGCCATGGATACCCGCCTCCTTTCAAATCTTTGTCTATTATAATTTATTTCTTACACGTTGTGAAAGATTTTTGCTGTTGGCGGGCACAAAAAAGAGCGACCCCATGGGACGCTCTTTCGTTATTTTATTCAACATAGGCAGTGTTGCCGCTGCCACCGCTATTCCCTCCGGAACTATTGCCGTCACCACTTGGCGTGATAGTGGCACCGCTGCCATCATCAACGGTCGGACGCGACGGCACAACTTCTGTGGTTGTGTCACGATAATTATTGCCGGTGTTTGTCTCAGCAGGCGGCCCATAGGCGCCGCCAGAGCCTTCGTAAGTGGTCCCGCCTTCGCCGCTGCCTACATAGGAACCGTTGGTGTCGTAGCCATTATCGACCATACCGGCGTTTTCGAGCATTTCTTCCGTATTGGAAGTGTCGGCGACGGAGCTGGCAAATGGCACGAGATCGAGATCAGTGGCGTCAATCTGTTTGCCATCTTCCATAAATTCACTGTTAATGAGCTCGATGATGCCGCTTTCAGATGGGATATAGTAGGAAAGCTCATCGATATAGTCTGGGGTGCCCGGAAGGGTGAACATCTCGATATCCTCACTGGACATGCCCTGCGCCTGTTTGAAGAACCAGATCATTTCAGAGACAGTGAGGTCTGTTTCCATCTCTTCGCTGACGACTTTAGCCAATGCCGGCACCTTGGTGATGATCGAAGCGCTCAGGAGTTCGTCGCCAAGGGCAGAGAAGAAGAGCTGCTGGGCATTGATACGCCCCAGGTCCCCGGTGGCATAGCCGGCGCGGTAACGTACGAACTGCAGAGCGTGTTCACCATCTAAGACCTGCTCGCCCTGCTTGAGATCGATCTCAAGATCCTGGTAGGGGTCGGAGTATTGAAGATCGCTCGGCACGTACATCTCGACACCGCCGATAGCATCAATGGCTTTTTCGAAGCCTTCAAAAGTTGTGATCGCATAGCGATCGATCGGCAGGCTGGTGAGCATCTCTACTTCGTGGATAGTCTGCTCGATGTTGCCTTTGTGATCGACGCTGTAAGAGCCGTTGATCTTAGGGATGCCGCGGTTGTCGACATTGCTGTAGGTGTCGCGGGGAATGCTCAGGAGTTTGAGCGTCTTCTTTTCTGTATTGAAGCTTGCCAAAACAATGGTATCTGCGTTCTCGTGTTTTCCGTCTACACCGCAGAGCAGGATGTTGTAAGTGTCATCTTCGAGTACATCCTCATCAACATTGGACACGTCGGATGAGGTTGGTGCCGTTGGTAAAAAATGATAGGCGGCATAGCCAACGCCTGCCACTATGAACAGCGCACAGACAAGAACGATAAATAATCGTGTAAAAAATTTGATCATGATGCCCTCCTAGAGCAAATGGTTGAACAATCGTTGACGGTAATAAGAGATCGCGCCGGCCATCGCGTAAGTGGTTTCAAGGGCAGAAAGATCGACCCAGCGGCCTTCAATTGGTATTGAAGGATCCGCAGATTCGACCAGCCAGCCTTGCATATGCCACTCCTTGTGCGTAAAGACATGCCTGGCTTTGCCAAGGTCGTCGATGTTTCGCGGGCTGATGCCCAAGGATTCGAGTTTGGTTGTGAGAGCAGCAGCTTCTGTGATGGCGCCGGGTAGATCAAGAAATTCCCAGAGTCCTGCGAGAAGCTGGCCTTTAGGGCGTTTCCGGATCCAGATACGACGGCCGGCGTGCAGGATAACGATGGTATGCATTTCCACGGTACGTGGTTTTTTAGGTCTTTTGACAGGAAAAAAAGCAGCGATCTGTCGGGCATTGGCTTCACAAAGCGCAGCGACAGGGCAGTTTGCACAATGTGGAGCGCCATTGGCGCTGCAAACCATGGCGCCGAGATCCATCAGTGCCTGGTTGAAATCACCAGGTCGATGAGCTGGGACGATAGCCTGTGCCAGTTCCCTGAGCGGTTTGGCTGAGGCTGTCACATTGACTGGCTCGTCATAGGCCAAAAGGCGGCTGAGGATGCGCAGGACGTTTCCGTCTACAGCACTGATGCGTTCCCCAAAAGCGATGGAGGCGATGGCGCCGGCGGTATAGGGACCAATACCAGGCAGGGTCAGAAGCGTGCTGTAGCTTTCAGGCAGCTGGCCTTCATAGGATCGCATGAGGATCTTAGCTGTTTTGTGCAGATTATCTGCCCGGGAATAGTAACCAAGGCCTTCCCATAATTTATGGAGCCGATCTTCGTCCACGGCTGCTAAGGCGTCGATCGTCGGCAGAGCGTTAAGAAAACGCTCATAATAAGCGATGACTGTCTGGACCTGGGTCTGCTGCAGCATGATCTCTGACAGCCAGACATGATATGGTGTCGGATCTTCACGCCAGGGCAGGATCCGACGATTGTGGTCATACCAGTCCAGGAGCTTATCCGCAAATGTTGCCGCAGGCAACGACAGAGTCATTATACAAACGCCTCCTGAATATCAAGGGTTTTGTGTTTTCCACTATGAATAATATTACATTTTGCACCTGTGAGCGTCAATAATGATTTGTCGATTGTCAACAAAATAAGGAATCCCTGATATTGTCGTGAAGCTCAAGAAAAGATGAGTTGAATGTTAAGCGTTTCAGCGCAATGTGAAGTAAATTTGACAGAATTGTAATAAAATAATATGGTTTATAGAGATGATAAGTGGTATAATAAGACCATCAAGAAGTGAAGGGGGCGTTTCGTTGTTTCATTCAATGCAATTGCTTAATGAAATTGCTTACCGCTATGCAAGATTGAAAGGCTATGTCTTTGCTCGCTGAGAGCGACCCCAGTGCACGAGTTGGTGAGTAATGAACGAACGACTGTAGAAAAATGCGCCATGAGGTTTGCTGATGGTGCATGAGATTGAAACTAAAAGAGAAATATTATAGCGCGTGTCTGCGGGATTTCGCAGGCACGCGTCTTTTTTTGAAGGTGTTCCGATTGCTTCTCACAGGTAGTTGCGGTAAAATACTGTCGATCACTGGAGAAAAAACCGGAGGTGATGTGGTTTGACACAGATTGGAGATTTTACACGATTCAAACAGCTGCCAAAAAGCCTGCTGATCAAGTGGATACTCTTCTTAGCGGTTGTATATGGATTATACGATGGTGTCTACGTTGCAGCAGATGAGCAACGTCTGATGATCGATTCTGCAAATGTTTCCAGCAGACTCCTGCCAATGATCGTGCTGCATATCGACGTGCCGCTCCTAATTGGCAGTGCTGTCATCTGTTTGCTCTTTGCGCGCCGGCAGAGTATGGCTGTGCTTGCCATGCGAACGAAAAAGCAGATCGCCTGGATGGCAGTAGGAGCAGGCGTCTTTGTCGCGGCAGTCTATGTGAGCAGACCGGCCGGTGCAGTCGAGGCTTATGAGATCTTGCATGCGCTTGTGATCGGGGGCCTCCTGGAAGAACTGATCTTTCGCGGCATCTTTTTTAACTGGCTGGATCATGCTGGCTTGGGACGGCTTGCTTATCTCCTGAGTGGGCTTGCCTGGGGCGCACATTATGGGATCCGTGCCATGGTCGTGAATGGGACGATGACTCTTTGGGCAGTACTGCCGATGGCTGTTTTTGGTGTCATCGTTGGTACATTGGCGGCGCTCATATATAAAAAAACAGACTCTCTCTGGCTGGTGACATATCTTCACGCAGCGCTGAGCTTCCTCTGAGGAGTCGGGAAAAATAAAAATAGGTCTATTGAAGAGCACATTCAATGCTCATCAATAGACCTATTTTTATTTATTTTGAGTAATCTCGGCAACATTACTTTGCGCGCTGTACTTTGTTAGAACGCAAGCAACGGGTGCATACATTCAATCTCTGAGGGGTTCCGTCAACTACAACACGAACCTTCTGAATGTTAGGTTTCCACGTTTTCTTATTTCTGATATGAGAGTGGCTAACTTGCATGCCGGTTGCAGTACCTTTACCACAAATATCGCATTTTCTGGACATCACAAAACCTCCTTTAACGTCTGTAAAATCATACTTGATTAGAATAGCAGATAGTTACCGGAAAATCAAGGGATTTTCTCGAAATTCTAACGAAAAAGTCTTCGGTCAAAAGATTAAATTGATAAGAGAACCTTAGTGACCTGCGCCGCTTGCGCGCAAAATAGCCCTGTGCTATACTATTTCTATTGAAATAGAAAGCGTTTGGAGGGATCTCAAATGAGTGCCGAACAGAGAAAATATGTGAAAAAATATCCTTTCTATAAAGAATATGTCTGCCCGGTCTGCGAGGGACGCGGTGCCGTGGAATGCTGCAATGCGGATGGGACCGACTGCGCGCCAGTGCCATGTGATTATTGCGGTGGAAAAGGGACTATTGTTGAAAAGAACACGGGCGGGATGGTCGCTGCGGTTGTCGTGGTTGTAGCTGTTGTCGTCGCCTGCGCGCTGTTGTTTTTTTGATGACGGGAGGCTGATCAATGAATAGCTCTGCGTTTTTTCCAAAGATCGCATCTCGCTGTGAGACCTGCCATGGTGCTGGTATCCTGCCAGGACGTTGTCGCGAGGACGAACTGGTTCCTTGTCCGACTTGCCGTGGTAAAGGCGTGATCACTCACAAGGTTTCGAAAAAGCGTGTTGAAGAACGGCCATGTGATAATCCAAACTGCAAAAATGGCCGTGTGCAGCAAATCGAGATCGTGGATGGGCGTGAGGTGACCACAGAAAAGGTCTGCCCTGTCTGTGATGGATATGCCGTGCTCTATAAAGAAACTGTTGAGACGACGACAGAAAGTGAGAAGTGTCCAACCTGTGAAGGGCGCGCTGTTGTCGCCGCTGGTGAGTTGCGCCGTCGTAAGATCGAAGGGATCTGCCCGAGTTGCCACGGCGTCGGGTATCGCCTGGAAGAAAAACCTGCCAAACGATTCGCGATGGTAGGGATCTCTGCTTTCGTTTATCCGGTGGTGACGCTTGTGAGTCTGGCTTTTACATGGATGATCAAGAGTGTGAAGGCGGCTGTCGTCACAAAGGCTTCAAAACAGCAGGATCAGGAACAATGACAGATTGGTTAATGGAATGTAGGATCGCTTGCCGATTCTACATTCTTTGATTTCGAAGGAGGAAAACAGCAATGCTTTATGATGATTTCAGAAAAGAAAAAATGGTCGCATTGAAAGAAAAAGACAAATTAAAGAACAAGGTCATCACCAATATCCTTTCTGACCTCATTTATATCAAAAAAGAACTCGGTCAGGAACCGACAGAGGCTGACAGCGCAAAGGCGATCGCAAAGCAGGTTAAACAGGTCAAGGAAGCCATTGAGATGTCCAAAGATCGTCCGGATAAGATCGAAGAGCTTGAAGCCGAGCTGGCCGTTTTGGAACAGTACATGCCAAAACAACTGTCCGGGGATGAGATCAAAGCGGAGGTTCTTCGTCTTTTAGATGAAAATGGCATCGCGCTTGATCCGAAGAACAAAGGTGCGATCATGAAAGTGGTCATGCCAGCATTGGCGGGGAAAGCCGATGGCAAGGAAATCAATAAAGTTGTCAGCAGTCTCTTTTGATGAACAGAAAACAGGATTTCGGCAAAGCCAGTGAAAAACAGGCAGAGAAGTATCTGCGCGCCCATAAACATCGCATCATCGCAAGAAATTATCTGACACGGCAGGGGGAGATCGATCTTATTTCTGTGCTGCCAGATGCGCTGCTGGTGTTTACAGAGGTGCGGAGCAGACATGACTGCACCTATGGTCATCCTGTCGAGACGGTGGATGCGCGTAAGCAGGGGCATATCCGGGCAGCGGCGGAACATTTCCTCTATGAAAATCCCGAATTTGCGGGATATGCCTGTCGCTTTGATGTGATCACTATCGTTGGAGAAGGGCAGGATGCCGTACTGGAACATTTTCAAGATGCATTTTGATGCTTAAAATTTCTGTTTTTTTGCAGGGACATTGACGTTAAATGCGCACTGTGATAAAGTAATAATGTAATACTATGTGATTTACGCTATAGAAAACAATAAAACCGTCATTGGATATATTTTAATATGTCAAAAATGCGGGAAAGCATACCTAGGGTGGAAACAGTCCAACCAAGTGGTATGGGCACTTGGTTGCTACACCGAAGGGATAAAAGCCCAGGCGGGTAGGTTTCCTACAATTTCGAGAGTGAAACCTATCTGCCTTGGGCTTTTTGTTTTTTTAGTGATGGTCCAAAATGGAGGCAGAAGAAATGAATGTAAAAGTCGGAATCATCATGGGCAGTGACTCGGATTTCGCACTGATGAAGAAAGCAGTTGATGTTTTGGAAGAATTTGGTGTTGGGTATGAAGTGAAAGTTTCCAGCGCACACCGCACGCCGGAAGATACGCTGGAATATGCCGAGACTGCGGTCGAACGTGGCCTTAAGGTGATCATCGCCGGTGCTGGTGCAGCTGCGCATCTGCCAGGCGTGATCGCAGCCAAGACGACACTGCCGGTCATTGGGGTACCGATCAATGCCACTGCGCTCAACGGTGTAGATGCTCTCTATGCTATTGTACAGATGCCATCCGGCGTACCTGTTGCTTCCGTTGGGATCGATGGTGCGAAGAATGCAGGTCTGCTCGCTGTACAGATCCTTGCGACAGCTGATGAAGACTTGCAGCAGAAACTCGTTGCTTACAAAGAAAACATGAAGGAATCCGTTCAGAAAAAGAACGCGAAGATCCAGGAAACTCTCGCACAAAACTAAGAAAAAATTGGAGGAACGCTATGATCAATCGTTACAGCAGAGATGAGATGGCGCAGATCTGGACTGAAGAGAACAAATTTGCTGCCTGGCTCGAAGTAGAGATCCTTGCCACAGAGGCATGGTCGGAATTGGGCGTTGTGCCAAAGGAAGATGCAGAAGCACTGCGCAAGAATGCGCGTTTTGATGTTGATCGTATTTATGAGATCGAAAAACAGACCCGTCATGACGTTGTAGCATTCACTCGCACTGTTTCTGAATCTCTTGGAGAAGAAAAAAAGTGGGTGCATTATGGCCTGACCAGTACCGATGTCGTTGATACAGCTTATGGCTACTTGTTGAAGCAGGCCAATGCCATCATCAGGAAGGATCTGGAACAGCTCAGAGATGTTATCGGCGAAAAAGCCAAAGAGTACAAATACACCGTTGAAATGGGCCGTACTCACGGGGTTCATGCAGAACCGACAACCTTTGGTCTGAAGCTGCTCAACTGGTATTCCGAGATGAAGCGCAATATCGAACGTTTCGAGCATGCGTCCAAGGGTGTGGAAGCTGGCAAGATCTCTGGTGCAGTTGGCACTTTTGCCAATACCCCGCCAGCAGTAGAAGCTTATGTCTGTGAACACCTCGGTATTCGTGCACAGGAAGTTTCCACGCAGGTTTTGCCTCGCGATCTGCATGCCGAATACCTGGCCTGCCTTGCACTTATCGCTACTTCTGTTGAACGTTTTGCGACCGAGATCCGCGGCTTGCAGAAGACTGAGCAGCGCGAAGTAGAAGAATACTTTGCTGCCGGTCAGAAGGGGTCTTCTGCTATGCCTCATAAGCGCAATCCGATCGGCTCGGAAAATATGTGTGGCTGTGCTCGTGTGCTGCGTGGATATATGCATACAGCATATGAAAATGTGGCGCTTTGGCATGAACGTGACATCTCCCATTCTTCAGCAGAACGCATCATCCTGCCGGATGCAACGATCCTGCTCGACTATCAGCTGAACCGTTTTGCCAAGATCGTCAAAGATCTGACTGTTTTCCCTGAAAACATGATCCGCAATATGGGTGCGACCTTTGGTCTCATCTATTCACAGCATGTCATGCTCAAGCTGATTGATAAAGGGATGAGCCGTGAACAGGCTTACGATCTTGTTCAGCCAAAGACCGCACGCGCTTGGGATGAACAGAAACCATTCCGCCCTCTTCTGGAGGAAGACCCAGCGATCACCAGTGTGCTGTCCAAAGAAGATCTGGATGATGCTTTTGATTATCATTATCATCTTAAGCACATTGACGAGATCTTCGAACGTTGCGGCTTAAACTGAGTTATCGATCGACCATTTAATCTATAAATCACTATTTAGGAGGCTATCAATCATGGCAGTAGAAGTATTGGAACAATTATATGAAGGTAAAGCAAAAAAAGTTTTTAAGACCAGTGACGATGCTCTTTACATGGTCGAATACAAAGATGATGCGACTGCATTTAATGGTGAAAAACGTGGCACCATCGAAGGTAAGGGCGTGATCAATAACAAGGTCAGCGCTATGCTCTTCCGTGAACTGGAAAAAGAGGGCATCGAGACCCACCTGGTTGAGTTCATTGATGACACTCATCAGCTCGTTAAACGCGTAGAGATCGTACCGCTTGAAGTCATTGCCCGCAATGTTATCGCTGGTTCCCTTTCTAAGCGTGTTGGCCGTCCGGAAGGCGAAGTGCTGCCTCGTCCGATTCTTGAATTTTCCTATAAGAATGATGACCTTGGTGATCCAATGATCAATCGTTATCATGCGCTGGCACTGGATCTGGCTACTGAAGAAGAGATCGACGAGATCATCGCTCAGGCCTTCAAGATCAACGAACTTCTGCAGAAGATCTTTGATAAAGCCAACCTCGTGCTCGTTGATTTCAAGCTTGAGTTTGGCCGCACCCCGGAAGGTAAGATCATCCTTGCTGATGAGATCTCTCCTGACACTTGCCGTCTCTGGGACAAAGATACCCACGAAAAACTCGACAAAGACCGCTTCAGAAGAGACCTTGGCGGCGTAGAAGAAGCTTATATCGAAGTTTATAATCGTTTGAAGAACATCGGCCTTTAATCCACAGACTAAGGGGAGAACAATCATGGCTCGTATTACAGAGGATGGGATCCACGAAGAGTGCGGCGTTTTTGCGATCTGTGCGCCAGGGATGGATGTGGCACAGCTTGCGTATCTGGGACTCTTCGCCTTGCAGCATCGCGGCCAGGAAGGCTGCGGACTTGCTGTCTGGAACAAGGGGGAGATCCGCTTTCACAAACGTCTTGGCCTTGTCAATGACGTTTTTAATGAAGAGATCCTGGCAAATCTGCCAGGAAGTCTGGCGATCGGCCACGTGCGCTATGCCACGACCGGAGAATCGAGTGAATTAAACACACAGCCGATCGTTGCCAATTACTATCAGGGGCAGTTTGCTCTGGCCCATAACGGGAACCTGACGAACACTGAACAGCTTCGTGAATCGTTGGCAAAGACTGGCTCCCTTTTCCAGACGACGACCGATACAGAAGTGCTCTGCAACTTGCTGGCACGTTATGCAGAGAACAGTATGGACGTTGCGATGCATAAAGCAATGTTCGATCTTGAAGGATCTTATGCTTTGGTAGCTGTCAATGACGGTAAGATCTTTGCAGCGCGCGATCCGTATGGCAACCGCCCACTCTGTATCGGCGCGCTGCCAGACGGTGCCGGTTTTGTGGTAGCGTCGGAATCATGTGCCCTGGATACTGTTGGCGCTGCGTTCGTGCGTGACGTCGATCCAGGAGAGATCATTGCCATCGATGAAAATGGTGTACACTCTGTTGCCACGAAAAAAGCGGACCGTACCGCTCACTGCATCTTTGAATATGTGTATTTCGCGCGTCCGGACAGTACCATCGATGGCATCAATGTTAACCAGTCCCGCCGTCGCATGGGTGCGATCCTGGCGCGTGAGACAGGCGACCTTGATGTTGATATTGTCATTCCGGTGCCAGATTCCGGGACTACGGCGGCGATTGGTTATGCTGAGGCAGCCGGTAAGACATTTACGCAAGGGATCCTGAAGAACCGTTATACGGCGCGCTCGTTCATCCAGCCAACCCAGGCGATGCGTGAACGTATGGTCAATCTGAAACTGAGCCCGATCCGTGAAGAGATCGGTGGTAAAAAGATCGCCGTTGTTGACGATTCGATCGTTCGTGGCACGACCAGCAAACGTCTCGTTGCGCTTCTGCGCGAGCGCGGGGCAGCAGAAGTCCATATGCTGATCACCTGTCCGCCAGTGCTTTATCCTTGTTATTATGGGATCGATACTGCAGAACGCGACAAGCTCATTGCTGCCAATAATACCATCGAAGAGATCCGTCAATATATCGATGCTGACAGCCTGCACTATCTCAGTCTGGAAGGCCTTTATGAAGCTGTCGGCGGTGAAGATGTCTACTGCGCGGCCTGCCTCAATGGCGACTACTGCGTGGGTTATCTAGCATGCAAGAAGAAGTGAGTCTAGGAGGAGATTCCGTGGAAAAGAAAACCATTACTTATAAAGATGCCGGCGTTGACATTGACGCGGGTAACGCTTCTGTAGAACTGATCAAACCTTATGTCAAACAAACCCAGCGTCCGGAAGTTATTGGCGGTCTTGGCGGGTTTGGCGGACTTTTCGCTTTCGATAAGGATAAATATGAGAACCCAGTCCTCATCAGTGGCACTGATGGCGTGGGCACCAAGCTGAAGCTGGCGTTTGACATGAACAAGCATGACACCATCGGTATTGATGCTGTCGCAATGTGCGTGAATGATATCCTTGTAAGCGGAGCCGAGCCACTCTTCTTCCTCGATTATGTTGCGGTCGGAAAGCTGGAACCAGAACAGTTTGCACAGGTCGTAAAGGGTGTTGCAGATGGCTGCGTGCAGGCCAATTGTGCCCTGGTTGGCGGTGAAACAGCAGAGATGCCAGGCTTCTATAAAGTTGGTGAGTATGATGTTGCTGGTTTCTGTGTAGGGGTC
>CAUDRX010000054.1 GCA_958451915.1 uncultured Peptococcaceae bacterium | reverse complement strand
ATGTCTCAACAGGAAGCTAAACTCGAAAAAAATATGAGTTCCCTGGGTGTCTGGGCACTGGCCCTCGGCGCCATGATCGGCTGGGGCTGCTTTGTCATGCCGGGTGATACCCTGCTGCCAGATGCCGGTCCGATCGGTGCATCCATCGGTCTGGCCCTCGGTGCTGCGATGATCATCCTGATCAGCTTCAGCTACAGTTATCTTATCAGTAAATACCCTGTCGCCGGCGGCGAATTCGTCTACGCGAACACCGTCTTTGGCAAGACCCACGCCTTCATCTGCGGCTGGTTCCTCATGCTCGCTTACTGGGCGCTGATCCCGATGAACGGCACGGCTGTCGGCCTTGTTGTCCGTTACATCTTCCCTGGCCCGCTGCAGAGCATGCCGCTCTATGAGATCGCTGGCTGGACCGTTTACGGCGGTGAGCTCATCGTCGACATCGCGGCCATCGTCATCATCGGTCTCATCAACATGCGCGGCGGTGAAGCCGCCAGCTGGTTTGGCACCGCTGTTGCCCTCGGTCTCTGCGGTTCCATGCTCGTGATCGCTTCCGCCATTCTCATGGGCGGGGTCGACTGGTCCAACCTCCAGCCACTCTTCTCCCCTGAAAAGAGCGCGATCGCATCCATCCTTTCTGTCGCTGCCCTTGCGCCATGGGCCTATGTCGGCTTTGGCTGCATCCCGCAGACCGCAGAAGAGATGTCCTTCTCCAACAAAAAGACCGCGGCGCTCCTCGTCAGCTCCATCTCCATCGCCGGGCTCATGTACATCGTCATGAACATCGCCACCGCTATCGTACAGCCTTGGCAGCAGTACATCGTTGACAATTCCAACTGGGCAACCGGCGCAGCCGTCGAAGCCCTCATCGGCAATATCGGTCTGCTCTTCCTGGCGATCGCCATGATCTGCGGTATCGTATCCGGTCTCAATGCGTTCTATCTGTCCGGCAGCCGTCTCCTCTACTCCATGGCTATCGCCGATGCCCTGCCAGACGGTTTCAAGAAGCTCGACAGCAAATACCATGTGCCACGCCTTGGCATCATGTTCATGATGATCCTTGCTGTGATCGCGCCATTCTTTGGCCGTCAGGTGCTCAGCTGGCTCGTTGATATGACTGCCATCGGTGCTGACCTCGCATTCCTTTATGCGACCGCTGCTGCGCTTGTCATCGCTGTCCGCGAACGCAACAAGAAGCAGATCCTCATTTCCGGTGCAGGCACGCTGTTCTCCGTCGCCTTCATCCTGCTGTTGCTCATCCCAGGTTCCCCAGGGTTCCTCTCACCACAGGCATGGGCCTTCCTCGTCGTCTGGGTGGTCATCGGCGGTATCTTCTTTGCGATGAAGCGCAAAGACTACTATGCATCCACCGCCCTTGAAGAAAAGGTCGCCACCATCGCTCAGGAAGTCGAAGCCGGCGTCTTCGAAGGTGTTTGCGACGAAGAATGCCTCGACGATCTCGAGGAACAGCACGCACGCAGCAACGCCTGAACATTGTGATTCCAAACCTCCTGTCCATTCGGGCAGGAGGTTTTTTTGACGGCTTTTATGATAAGCGGCACTTATGCCTTCATCCGAAAAGTGCATAAGAAAAGACCACGTGTTGCAAGAAAAAATTGTAATAATGAAGCGCTCGCATCTTTTTTATCAGAAAATAAAGATACCTTTTGACAACGGCGAAACCCAGCCATATAATGGAACTAGAGTGAATGAGAAGTTCATTCAGAATAATTCCGTAAAACATTTTTGGGAGGAATGCAAAAAATGAACGCTTACATGGAACGCGTATTGGAAGACGTTAAAAAACGCAACGCCAATGAACCCGAATTTTTGCAGACAGTAGAAGAAGTTTTCAAATCCATCGAACCTGTTATTGAACAGCATCCAGAATACGAAGCGACCAACC
The DNA here is from genome assembly GCA_958451915.1 of uncultured Peptococcaceae bacterium. Taxonomy (GTDB): domain Bacteria; phylum Bacillota; class Peptococcia; order Peptococcales; family Peptococcaceae; genus UMGS1590. Next base: position 11,361 of record CAUDRX010000054.1, on the reverse strand, counting down.
TTCTGGGTCGTCTGACCGAACCAGAACGCCAGATCAGCTTCCGTGTGACCTGGGTCGACGACAACGGCGAAGTTCATGTAAACCGTGGCTACCGCGTACAGTTCAACGGTGCCATCGGGCCTTACAAAGGCGGCCTCCGTTTCCACCCATCCGTATATATCGGTATCATCAAGTTCCTGGGCTTCGAACAGATCTTCAAGAACGCGCTGACCGGTCTGCCTATCGGCGGCGGTAAAGGTGGTTCTGACTTCGACCCACGCGGCAAGAGCGACAACGAGATCATGCGTTTCTGCCAGGCTTTCATGACCGAACTCTATCGTCACATTGGTCCAGACGTCGACGTCCCAGCTGGTGACATCGGTGTTGGCGGCCGTGAGATCGGCTTCCTCTATGGCCAGTATCGTCGTATCCGCGGTGCATTCGAAAACGGCGTGCTCACCGGTAAGGGCATGACCTACGGCGGTTCCCTGATCCGTCCAGAAGCTACCGGTTTCGGCGCTGTATACTTCGCTGACGCTGTCATGAAACATTGCGGCGACACCCTCGAAGGCAAGACCGTTTCCGTATCCGGTTTCGGTAACGTTGCTTGGGGCGTTTGCACCAAGATGACCGAAGCAGGCGCTAAGGTTGTCACCCTCTCCGGCCCAGACGGCTACATCTATGATGAAGACGGTATCAACACCGAAGAAAAGATCGCTTACCTGCTCGAAATGCGTGCTTCCGGCCGCGACAAAGTTCAGGATTATGCTGACAAGTTTGGTGTTCCTTTCTACCCAGGCGAAAAACCATGGGGCGTTAAGGTTGACATCGCTATGCCATCCGCTACCCAGAACGACGTCAACATGGACGAAGCCAAGAAGATCGTTGCTAACGGCGTGAAGTACTACATCGAAGTTGCTAACATGCCTACTACCAACGATGCAATGGATTACATCCAGGAAAACGGCATCATCATGGCACCTTCCAAGGCTGTTAACGCTGGTGGCGTAGGTGTATCCGCACTCGAAATGAGCCAGAACAGCGAACGTCTCTTCTGGACTGAAGAAGAAGTAGACGGCAAGCTCCGCCAGATCATGAAGACCATCCATGACAACGCTGCTGCTGCTGCTGAAGAATATGGCTTCGGCTACAACCTCGTTGCAGGTGCAAACATCGCCGGCTTCCTCAAGGTTGCTCAGGCTATGACCGAACAGGGCATCTTCTAATCTACGCAATTCCAAACACTCTGAAAGCAGAGGCATCCGCCTCTGCTTTTTTTGTGCCTGCAGGAAGGCGGCAGGGCTGGCCTTCATCCTGCGCGATGGTATGCGCCGTATGGTGCAGGAGGAGCGGCCGCCTCGCTTTCCCTGCTTTCTTGCGGAACTTTACACAAACTTCATCTTCTTCCTGCTATGTTCATGACAATATTGTGTTAAGATGGGCGAGGTTAAAAGGAAAGGAGTTGGTTGGATTGAAGATCAGATTTGAAGACATCAAAAACGATGCGACGATCCGCGTTTACATCGAAAAAGCCGACCGCACATTGATGAGCATGGGCTTTACGGAGCACAGCTTTGCCCACGTGACGCATGTGGCCTCAGTCGCTGGCAAGATCCTGAAAGATCTCGATTACAGCAAGCATGATGTGGAGATCGCGCGCATCGCAGGCTATATGCACGATATTGGCAACGTCATCAACCGTCATGACCACGCCCAGAGCGGGGCGCTCATGGCCATGCGCATCCTCGCGGAGAAAGGCATGAAACCGGAAGACATCGCCGCCGTCATCACTGCCATCGGCAATCATGATGAGCCGAACGCCTACCCGGTCGATGCCGTTACCGCAGCCATCATCATCGCCGACAAGACCGACGTGCGGCAGACCCGCGTGCGCAACAAGGACGTGACCACCTTCGACAAGCACGACCGCGTCAATTATGCCGTCAAGCAGAGCACCGTCAAGGTCAAAAATGAAGGCAAGCTCATCGAGGCGTCTCTCAAGCTCGACAAGAGTGTCTGCTCGGTCATGGACTATTTTGAGATCTTCCTTGAGCGCATGATCCTCTGCCGCAAAGCTGCTGAACAGCTTGGCTGCGAGTTCGCCCTTGTGATCAACAAAGAGCGCGTGATCTGAGCCGCAGTGCGTGGCCTGGTCTGTGAAAAAGGTTTCGCACAGCGACAGAAAGGATGCTGATCGGTGTGAGCGTGTTTTGCTGAAAGACCGGCTGCTTTGCAGCAGGCGGTCTTTTTTGTATGGTCCGTTGGGACCGCGGCCGGGAAGCGGTGGTTCACGCCGCCCGCGGCGTATGGTATGATAGGAAGACGAACACAGAAAGGAAGGCGGTACACAGATGTCTGGCGCAGGATTGAAATGGCTGGCGATGGCGACGATGCTGATCGATCACATCGCAGCGGTGGTGCTGGCGCCGGCGTGGGGCGTGACGGTGGACTTTACGCATCTTTCCACGACCCTCGGAGCGCTGGCCATGGGCGGCCATGTGGCGATCTATACGGCGATGCGCCTGATCGGGCGGCTGGCCTTCCCGATCTTCTGTTTCCTGCTCGCAGAAGGGCTTGTGCACACCCACAGCCGTCCGCGCTATCTGCGAAACCTGCTCGTGCTCGCAGTGGCCAGCGAAGTGCCGTTCGACTTGGCCGTGGCGGCAGTGCCCTTTGACATGCAGGCGCAGAACGTGCTCTGGACTCTTGTTCTGGGTTTTCTCGCCTGCGAGGCATGTGACCGGCTGGATGCGGTCTCCGCTGCGCGCCTGGGCGAGAGCGGCCGCACCGTGCTGAAGCTGGGTCTGGTGCTCGCGATCATGGCTGTGGCAGCGTTCTTTGCCGTCGACTACAGTGCTTTCGGCGTCATCCTCATCATCATCCTTTACATGCTGCGGCAGGAACGGAAGGCGCAGTGCATTGCCGGCGCTGTCGCCTGCTACTGGGAATGGACCGCGCCGCTTGCTTTCATCGCCCTGTATCGCTACAACGGCCGCCGCGGCCGTCAGCCAAAATGGCTCTTTTATGCATTCTATCCCGTGCATCTGCTGATCCTGGTGGTGATCCGCCGCATCTGGATCGGATTTTGACCGTGCTTCCCGCGCCTGTCATTTTTATGGCAGGCGCTTATATTATGTAACAAAATGTTACGGCCACGTTTGGAATGGTGACAGATTCATGACAATCATGGCCATTCTATGGAGATGATGGAGGCTTTGCGGTATTATAATAGAAGTTTCACGTGTATAAACGTACAGTCATACACATCGTATCATTGTAGAATTTATCAGGACATTTGACGGGTGTCTAATGGAGATCGGCTCAGACAAAGATCGTTTCAGGCCCTCAGCCCGTCGAAGGAAGGACGTGACCCTATTTGAATCTCAAGAAATGGACGAGCGTGTTCACGCTCTGTGCAGTGACCCTGACGTCTGCAGCCGTGCCGGCTTTCGCAGCCGACACCGCCATCGTTGGTGATGACAATGGCAGCAATGACACCGTTATCGTTGAACCGACCACGCCACCGGACCTGCAGGCCGTCTGTGACGCGATGGCAGCAGCCATGGATCAGCTTGGCGGCGGCACCAGCAGCGACAACAATGGTTCTTCTCAGGACCCATCCGGCGGTGACACCGATACCGTCGGCTATGATTACGTGACCCTCGACAACCCAGCCACCATCATCGATGGGCAGGTCTACCTGCCGCTGCGTGCCACCTTTGGCGCGATGAAGAGCGAAGCCCTCGACGTTGAATGGAAGCCGGAAGGCCAGCAGAAGATCCAGCTGAACGGCGACGGCGTCTCCTATGAGGTCTATCTCACCGCCGACGGCCAGGGCATCCAGATCCAGCAGGGGGGTACCACCTACAGCCTGCAGAATGTTGACGGCGTCACCTATGTTCCACTGACCTTCTTCCAGGCGATCGTCCAGAGTGCCAATGTCGGCCTCTCCGGCGACAAGATCCTCGTGCTCGAGAGCAAGGATGGCGGCAATGTCTGGGCCAGCAGCGCTTTCTGGGGCAATATGAACGATTACCAGGCGCCAGCTGAAGATCCGGAACCAGAGACACCAGAAGTCACGCCGACCCCAGATCCGGAACCGGAACGTCCGGATATCACCTATCCTGATGCCGACGAACCGGATAATGGCGGCAGTAACGGCTCTTCCGGCAATGGCGGCAATAGCGGCTCTTCCGGCAATGGCGGTTCCTCCGATAATGGCGGCAGCGACGTCATCATCGGCGACAGCCTGCTCTGGCCAGCCGGCAGCACCTATATCACTTCGAATTACGGCTATCGCATCGACCCAGTCGGCGGCATCGTCGGCGACTTCCACCTTGGTGTGGACATCGCAGGGTCCACCGGTGATCCGGTCTATGCGGCACAGGGCGGCACAGTCATCCGTGCTTCTTGGTTCTCCACCTACGGCAACTGCATCGACATCCAGCATCCAAGCGGCCTCGTGACCCGCTACGCCCATCTCAGCGCATACCATGTTTCCGTTGGCGACACTGTCAGCCAGGGACAGGTCATCGCCGATATCGGCGCCACTGGCAACGTCACCGGTCCACATCTCCACTTCGAGACCATCGTCAATGGCTCCACCGTGGATCCGATGAGCTATTTCAATTGATCCTGCAAACGCTCAGGCTTCGGCCTGGGCGTTTTTTTGTGCGCATTTTTCTTTTTCAGCCTCAGAGACGGCGGAAAGCAACAGAAAAATGACAAAAATGAAGGGCGTTTTTTGGAACTTTTATAAAACTGACTTCATAGGGATTGATTATCAGGCATCGGCATTGCTGTGCAGCAGGTTTTCTGATAAACTGCGTATATAGATGAACGAATGAAGGAGAGATTCTTATGAGCAATAAAAACAGTTCTTTGAAGACACTTGGCATCGTGATGATCGTCTATGGCGTTCTCTATGCGCTCCTTGGTACACTGGCCATCGCAGGGCTCTTTCAGGGGCTGATGCCTGGTCAGGAGAGCGGCGAAGTCTTCATCGCCGTTCTCTCTTATGTCATCGCTGTCCTCGCTGTGATCTGCGGTTTTGCCGCCGTGAGAGGGAGCAGCGGTACCGCTCGCATGCTCGGTATCGTCTTTGCCATCGTCGGCCTCGTTTCCCTGGTCTACACGCAGGTCAGCCAGGATGCGTTCAATTACTTTGATTGCCTGACCATGCTCCTGGGGGTCGCCATCGCCTTCCAGGCGCGCGAAAAGTGATCCGGAGCTCCCCGCTGCACCTCTGCAGGATGCAGCGGCTTTTTTATGGCCTTTTATCGCCTCTGGCAGGGTGATTGCGCAGGAAATACAAGCGAAAGCGATTGCTTTGGATTTGTCAGGTATGATAAGATATTTGGTAGATCCTACAGATAGGAGGCAGCTTATGAGCCAGAACCGTTCTACTTTAAAAGGCGTGGGTGCCGCTATGATCGTTTATGGCCTGATCTATGCGGTGCTCGGCACCATGACAGCCTTCGGCCTTGTTGAAGGGCTTCTGCCCGGCCTGGAAGGCGCAGAGATCGTGCTGATGATCCTTTCCTATGTCGTGGCCATCGTCGCCATCGTCTGCGGCGTGAGCGCCATCCGCGGTGCCATTGCCATCGCCTATAAGCTGGGGATGGTCTTCATCCTCCTCGGTATCCTCTCGATGGTCCTTTACCGCATCACGCAGGGTGGCATCGACATCTTCGGTCTTCTCGCCATGCTTCTCGGCCTTGCCATGTTCAGCGGCGCCAGACGGCGCTGAACCATCCCGAGCCTTTGCGTCACGCACAAGCGTGGCGTTTTTTTATAGCCAAAAGTAAAAAGTTACAACGTTTCGGGAAAGCATGGAGATTGTCAATAAAATAGGAACATGTGTTCTCGAAATCTTTCGTTTCTGACACGGTTGCAGCAGCCGCAAAGCCGCGCCGTGAGCGGCTTTGAAAAAAGTAACAACAGCTGCTTAGAGAACTAACAATAAATTGACACTTCCTTTGTATGTCTTGCCAAGGGCGGAATTTCTGTGTTAGCATACGACCCGTCGATGAAAACCAGAAACATAACGAAAAGGACGTGAATCCCAATCATGAAACAGAGATCCATCGCAGCCATGTTACTTATCGCATTCGGCGTGACCAGTTTTGGCGCCGCCCCTGCCTTTGCAGATGACACCGCGCCTGTCGCCGACTCCCCAGTCGTCGATGAGACCGGGACACCGACCAGCGCGCTCAATGGCGCTTCCAGCGATCAGCATATCGATACCTATGACCTCGGCGTTTCCGTTGTGAACGACCAGGGCACCTTATATCTGCCATTGAAAAAGACCCTGAACATCCTCGGGGCGACCGTCACTGAAAACCCTGACGATCAGGACCGCAAGCTCAAGCTCACCACCTCCTCCGGTGAGACCCAGCTCTACTATAACGAAGACCACACCGCCATCGCCACCACCGCCGACGGCGCTTACAGCACCATCAAGGACGTCGATGGCACCGCCTATGTGCCAATGGCCTTCATCCAGCAGCTGACCAATCGCGTTGTCAGCGTGCAGAACACCACCCTCATGCTCATCAAGGTCGACGCCACCACCGTCTGGAAGAGCCTCGAAGCCTACAGCGTCGATGAAGCCTACGTGACCAGGAGTCAGGGCGAGCAGATCGTCGCCACCGCGCTGAAATATCTCGGCGTGCCATACGTCTGGGGCGGCACCACGCCATCCGGCTTTGACTGCAGCGGTTTTGTGCAGTATGTCTACGCCGAGAACGGCATCTCCATCCCACGTGTCACCTACAGCCAGCAGGCTTACGCCACGCCAGTGTCCCTGAGTGACCTCCAGCCGGGCGACCTCGTCTTCTGGGGCTCCAGCGCCTACCATGTCGGCATCTACATCGGCGACGGCCAATACATCCATTCCCCAGCCCCAGGCCAGTGCGTGCGCATCCAGAGCTACAGCGAATACGCATTTACCAGCGCAGGACGCATCCTCTGAGCGGGGTAAGGCGTGAGGCGTTCGTCCTTCCAGGTGTCCGCCTCGCCTGCGGGCGTCAGGCAGTCTTTGCTGACAGGCCCCTGCCAGCAAAGGCGAATGCGCCGGATTTTGTCTGGTCGAACAATCATCCCAGGGCTTAGCCTGTGTATTGTCCAGTGCAGAGACTGTGAAATTGTGCACATGACAATAAAAACAACTCAAGAGTGATAAAAAACAACAAAAACCACGGATTTTGTAACTTTTTCATCTGCTTGTTACAAATGGCACGGAACGTCTGTTCCTAAAAAATCCCGTATGATCAAAGCCTCAGGCGCTGCAAATGCCTTCGCAGCGCCTTTTTCGCGCCCTCAGGCGAGATGCAGCCAGTGCCTGAAAGAAGGTGACAGTTGAATGACAATCGCGGTCAAAACCTGTTCAAATACGACTGTTTCGTGTATTATAATAAAAGTTTCACGAGCAAGATATGCGGCGGTACAAAACCCCGCACTCAAACGAAAAAAGGTTTTGACGGGCAAACACATTTCACACACTCTCATCATCGACACGCCCCGTCAAAGGAAGGACGTGACCCCTCTTGAATCTGAAAAAATGGACCGTAGCGATCGCTCTTTGTGCTGTTACCGTATTTGGCGTAGGTGCTGCCCCAGCGCAGGCCGCAGACACCGCCCTCGTTGGTGGGACTGTTGATTCCGAGCCAAGCGGGCCAAACCTCCAGGCTGCCATCGATGCCATGCTCGCAGCCACTCAGCACCTCAACAGCCAGAACAATGGCCAGGCCCCTGTCGCACCAGTGGACCCAAGCACGCCATCTGCACCAAACACAGAGGCACCAGAGATCACTCTGCCGGATGTTGATGTTCCTGAGAGCGATATCACCGTTGATGAAGAAGAGGAAGAAGAGATCCTCGACAGCATCGATGATGCCACTGCACGCAGCATCATCGGCACTGCCATGAACTACATCGGCGTACCTTATGTCTGGGGCGGCACGACCCCTGACGGCTTCGACTGCAGCGGCCTTGTCCAGTATGTTTTCGCACAGAACGGCATCAGCCTGCCACGTACCACCTATGATCAGATCGCAGTCGTGAGCCAGGTCTCCCTCGACAGCCTCCAGCCAGGCGACCTCGTTTTCTGGGGCGGCCAGAGCCCATACCATGTCGGCATCTACATCGGTGACGGCGAATACATCCACGCACCGGCTCCAGGCCAGAGCGTCTGCGTCCAGAGCTACGATCAGTATCCATTTGACACCGCTGGCCGCGTGCTCGTATAACGACATCTGCAAGAACTGCCTCCCTCCAGGGAGGCTTTTTTATGGCGTTCCTGGGACCGGTCCCGGTCGTCGTTTTGCGAAAGCGATGGTTTTTGTGGTCTTTTCACGTGTATAGTGATATGATAATGTTAGAAGATTGTGTGATCTCAGGCTGTTCCTGTTGGATACAGGCAGCCCCACCGGCAGCAAGCACGCGCAGACAGCGATCCCTTGTTATCCATGCGCATGAACCCTAATCATATGGAAGGAAATGATCATTATGAAACTCGCCCGCATCAAATATGACCAGCAGATCTATTACGCCCGCATCGACGGCGACACCGCCACCCTCATCGATGGCGACATCTTTGCATCCGAGATCAGGTTCAGTCAGACCACGCTGCCGCTCGCAGAATGCGAGCTGCTCGCGCCTGTGAATCCGCCGCATGTCTACGCCATCGGGCTCAACTATGCCGCTCACGTCGACGAGTTCAAGCACATCGATCCGACGCGTGCCAATCCGGATGATCCTATCGCCTTTCTCTGCGCTTCTACCGCCATCACCGGCCCCGATGCGCCGATCACCATCAGCCGCCCCGACCATACCGTCGACTACGAAGCTGAGCTCGTCGCCGTCATCGGCCGCCGTGCCCGCAATGTGCGCGAAGAAGACGCCCTGGACTACGTCCTCGGCTACACCTGTGGCAACGACGTCAGCGACCGCACCTACCAGAACAGCGACAAGCAGTGGCTGCGTGCCAAGTCTCAGCCATCCTACAAGCCCCTTGGCCCATGGATCGAGACCGCCATCAGCGACCCACAGACCCTCCAGGTGCGCTCCTTCCTCAACGGCGAACCGCGCCAGGACGGCAATTCCGGCCTCATGATCTTCCCGATCGCCCGTCTCATCGCCCATCTCTCCGCCTTCACCACCCTCGAACCCGGTGATGTCATCTACAGCGGCACTCCAGCCGGCGTCGGGCACCTCGCCCCAGGCGACACCATCACCATCGACATCGAAGGCATCGGCACCCTGACCAATAAAGTCATCGGGTGACCGCTGCAGCGTTCCTGTGAAAGCGGGTGGATGTGCGCACAAGGAAGATACAGCCAGCTTTAACAGACACCGAAAAACGGACAGATAAAATCCCCTCACAACTGCATATCAGACCATCGATGACAGCATTGTTTTGAACAGCCGCCGAGAACAGATGAGATCCCTCCAGCGACCATGTTCACAGCAATGCTGTCTTTTTTTGGTGATCCGATGCCCATCAGGCCGATGTGTATCGACCGGCCCTACCGTGTGAACAAAAGAAAAGGAGGTCATGACCATGACCAGGCTTACCAATGAACAACGTCTTGCGGCTGTGCGCGCTTACAAAAATGGCGACGGCAGTTATGACCGCATTGCTGCCCGTTTTAAGATCAGCGGGCGCACCCTGCGCGATCTTGTCGCCCTCTGTGAGAGTCAGGGCGAAGACGCCCTCGTCACCCCTGCCAGCCAGCAGCATTATCCGCCCGAGCTCAAAGCTGCCGCCGTACAGGCCTATCTCGACGGCCAGGGCAGCCAGCGCGAGATCTGTGCCCGTTTCCGGATCCGCAGCCGCTCTCAGCTCCGCAGCTGGGTCAAACAATACCATAATAATGAAGCTTTTGGCGCCGGCCCACCGCCTCCGCCCCCTCAGACGCCCCCTAAGGCCCGCCGCACCACCATCGAAGAGCGCATCGAGATCGTTTCCTTCTGCCTCGAGCATCAGCGCGACTACACCCTCACCATCCACACCTACCACGTTTCCTACAACCAGATCCGCACCTGGGTGCGCAAGTATCTCGCCGGCGGCGCCGACGCCCTCCAGGACCGCCGCGGCCAGCCCAAGCCCGACCACCTCATGACAGAGACCGAGCGCCTGCGCGCCGAGCTGCGCCTTCTCCAGGCCGACAATCGCCGCCTTCAGGTCGAGAACACCGCCTTAAAAAAACTGCGCAGCCTCGAAAGGGGGTGGGACTGAGCGGCATCCGCCACCTTTTCGAATACCACATCATCCACAGCCTCGTGCGTGACCATCATTTCAGCGTCGCCGAATCCTGCCGCGCCCTCCAGGTGCACCGCAGCGCCTACTACAAATGGCTCCACCGCCAGAAGAGTCCGACCCAGCGCGAGAATGAGCGCATCCTTGCCGGGCTCTGCAAGATCTATTTCCAGAGCCACGGCCTCTACGGCGCCCGCCGCCTCGCCGACGAGTACAACGTTCGCTATGGCACCCACTATTCCGATGGGCGCATCCGCCGGCTCTGCCGTTTTGCCGGCCTCTATTCCCTCGTTTATCTCGCCCGCACCGATCCCGCCAGGCATGCCGACCTGCGCCGCCTTCGCCATGTCGACGACCTCATCGCCCATGATTTCAGTGCCCAGGCCCCCAATCAGAAATGGCTCACCGATGTCACCGAGATGGCCTACGGCTCAGACGGCAAAAAGCTCTATCTGTCCGCCATCCTCGATCTCGCCGCCCGCGACATCGTCGCTTACCACATCAGCCCCCGCAATAACAACCTCCTCGTCCACACCACCCTCGATCATGCCATCGCCCGTTACCCCAATGCCCGCCCCATCCTGCACAGCGACCACGGCGTCCAGTACACCTCCCTCGGTTTCGCCAGAAAACTTCGCGCCCACGGCATCATCCAGAGCATGTCCCGCGTTGGCAAATGCCAGGACAACAGCCCCATCGAAGGCTTCTGGGGCACCCTCAAAACCGAGATGTACCACCAGGCCCATTTCAGTGACTATGAAAGCCTCGCCCGCGCCATCCACCAATATATTGATTTTTACAACAACCGCCGCCGCCAGCGCGCCCTCGACCGCCTGCCCCCAGCCGTCTATCGCCGCCGCCTTGCCCCGCCAATGCTTCTCACAGACCCCGCACAGCATCCGCCAAATCATCATTAACGGGCAGCAGACAGGGGCATAAAGACAGCGTGCCGCAGAAGAGAACACCTTTTGCAGCACGCTGTTTTCATATCTGTCAGGGGAAAAGCGCGCAGCATTATTTCGCGTGTCGCATGGGGGCGGGGAGGGCCCCTTTCAGGGGGGCAGCGGGGGTCTCGCATGAAACGTCGTCACATGTTCAGGCGGCGTTTTTTCTTTGCCTGC
>CAUDRX010000053.1 GCA_958451915.1 uncultured Peptococcaceae bacterium | reverse complement strand
CATAGAACAAAATACTTCGGATTACAGTGAACGCCATGAACGCCTGACGGAATGGGAAGCCGTTTTCTTTTACGAACTTAGCATATTTGTCAAACGTCATGGCGTCTGTTTTGTATTCAATACTCTCGAAAAAATCTCCAACAATAGCAACAACATCTTTTGTCAAGCGCTGTGTTTTCTCTCGCTTCTTTAACTCGCGCTCAACGCTCTCCTTATTTTTTATCATGGGTCATCCACACTTTCTTCTACGATACTCAGCTCTTCAATGTCTTCCGGCGAATGCATGAACGATCTTTTCAGATAGTAAGTTCCGCCGTCTACAGAGATCGAACCGCAGCTGCATGTCACGTAATCATGCACGCTCTTTGATTCTATAACGTCGCCGCAGCGAGTACAACGTGCGGCGTTTTTAATGATCTTCTTCATATTAGACTCCTCCCAGTAACGAGTTGATCGGGCTGTTCTCAACAAGGTTGCGACGATTTTCTTCTGGTACATGCGTGTAGCGACGAGTCGTTTCAATGTTCTCGTGACCAAGAAGGTTCTGTACGGCGACGATATCTTTTGTTGCGAGATATGCCATGGTGCCGCCAGTGTGTCGGAACTTGTGTGGATTCAAATGCAATCCTGTTTTGCGTCCGATCTTGTTCAAGAATGCAACGATGGTGTTGTGCGAAATTTTCCCGCGACCATCCTGAGATGGGAACAACGCGGTAGAGTTTGGGAATTTCCGCCGACGAATATAAAGGTAGTCTACCAGATAATTTTTCAGTTCGTCGGTGAGGTAGGCGATACGATTTTTCTTTCCTTTTCCGTGGATGTAGATCGTTCCTTTGTTCAAGTCAATGTCGTCTAACTCGATGTTGATGACCTCCGAAATTCGCAAACATTCGAGAGACATCAATGCGATGATGAGCTTGTTTCGATCGGCATGAATGCCACCTACTGCGTCGAAAACCATCTTCAATTCTTCCATCGTAAGACAAGATTTTTCTTCTGTTGGCACGCGAACCCCGCGCAAACCATTGCCAGGATTTGTCTTGATCTTGCCCGCGATGGTGGAGTAGTAGTTGTAAAAAGACCGCAGACTATTTGCAATCAGTGTCGCAGTTGCTGGTTTGTCTTTGAATCTGTCGACGTATTCCTGCAACTCTAAAGTCGTTAACTTGAGAGGGTCTTTCGGTTCATTATAGCACGCAGTTAAAAAATTATCCACGTACTTTCCGTAGTTATCAAGGGTGTGCTGGCTGTACTGTCGTGCTTCCATGTACTTCATGTATTCATCGAGCAACTGGCCGCCATGCATTGTCATACCATTCGTTCCCATAACGTACACCTCCTTCTCGTTTAGGGACGATCACTTTGTAACGTCCGCGATGAACACTCAGCAGACCATCGTGCTCCCAGATGTGTTTCTCCATTGCTCGGATCGACCATGGGTGTTTGCCCTGCTGGTGCCATCCTTCTCCTTCATTTTCGTGATAGAGATAGATGTCTTTCGAATTTTTCGTGAGGTCTTTCAGCTTCATTTTGAAGTGGTCGTTGGTCGTTACGACGTGAAACCATTCATCTTCAATGTAATATTCGTAACCGTTCTTCACGCAGAAATCTTTCATGGTAGAGAGATAGTTTTTGATCTGATCTTTCTTCAATTTTCATCGTCCTTTCCTAGTTAAAGTACCGTAACCTTTGCGAGCGAAAGCGCTCCCGACTTTACGATCATCAATCTTGCCGTTAAAATTTTCCCCGGTCTAATAAAGAATTCATCTGTCACTTCGTATGCCCGAACCATATTCTTGTAAAAGATGAAGAGGAATTCTTGGTCGACGAATCGGTCACGGCTGCTGATGATCTCCTCGATCTTGTAGATGCAACCGAGCAATTGATTTTCCACGTACTCTTCAACGCTCGACCAGGGAAGATTGAGGTTATCGTAAATTGCATTCCGTCCACCTTCCGTATTGGCAATGAAGCCACCACTTCGTCCTTCACCATATAAGACGCGATCGATGATGATCTGGCTGCGGACTACACGAACTGTATCTTCGCCGTCGATATGAAACGCATTGTTCTTGACGTTTTTTAAAAGCCGATCTTTATATTCCTGCGAAGTTTCGTTGATGTTCTTAGGATAGAACGACAGGAAATTCGCTAGCTTATCTTGATATACTCCGATACAATCCGAGAAGATATCGGCTGTACTTAATGCCGCTCTTACATTTTCCACTGGCTATTCACAACCTTCCTTTGACACGCGGAACCAGAGTCCATTCGCCCGACTCATAGTCCAGCACGACTTGTTTGATGCGCCCGTTTTCAAAACGCTTCATGGTCTTTACTGGGCATGTATATTTAAGGGAGAGGTCATCTCGATGGTCACGGTTGATGACGTAACCGACGAAAGTATCTCCCAGTTTTTCGTTCATGTTTGATCTGACCCTGAATTCTTTTTGCTTCACGAATCTGGCAATGCCATATTCCCAATCGTAATCTTTAATCTGCTCATACAGCTTCTCGGTTTTCTTCATTTCGGTTTTCTCTCTTTTTCGCCGTCTCGTATAGCGCCTGTTCGAACACGTCTTCGACCACGCCCCATGTCACCTCGCCCCACATGTCCATGCATTCGAGCATGTCTTCGCATTCTTTTGCAAGTCTGGGGTCTAGTTTACTTCTCTGTTCTTCGCTGAGATATGGCATTATCATTCCCTCCTAAACTATCGAACGTTTTTTCACTATTATGAAACAGGTTTTCTACAAAATCAAGAGATGAACGAACATTCATCCGCCCAATAATGGGAACGGACATTCCCACCAATAGTCATCGTAGTAGATGTCTTGGTTCTTTAAAATTCGCCCGGCGATTATCTCGATGTCCTGATTGAACTCACTGCCGTTCTGACACGCATAGATTTTCATATCGAGATTGTACTTCTTGCTGATCTTCGCCAGCTCTTTCGTATCAACACGACCAGGTTGCCGGAAATGAAATACCTCGAACTTATCTTCATCATCTTTTTCCTCATAGAAACTCAGAAAGAAGCCATCGAGGAATGCTCGCGTCATTCCTTTGATCTTCACAGACGACTTCGAATTGATGAATGGATTGTTCATATCCGGTTTGAAAAACCGCAGATCATAGTTACTGTCATAATCACTGACCAACAATCCTTCACTTGCCCAGCGTTTGAAGTCACGTACTTTTCCGCGTACTTTAAGCTGTCCTTCTGCCCATGTTGTCATCAGAAATCACCTCGTCCTACTAATTCATTTAATTCGTCCAGTGTTGCTATCATGCTAGCCGCTTTCGAACTCAGCTCAGCTAATTGTTTGCGCATTTCTTTCAGCTCGCTCTGCGTCTCTAAAATTCGCCAGCCTAATTGTGCTGCGAACTCCACTCTTTTCTTTGCTTCCTGCGATGTCATCTTTATCACTCCTCATTGAAGACCAGGTAGCCGCCATCTTTTAGTTTGATCATTGGATAGTTCTTCTTGACCATACGAACGAATGCGGTTGTGAAATTCTCGTTGCTGCCCAATGTTTTCTTTCGCAGGTTCCAGTCGTCATATGGTAACAGCCGATGAAACTTTGAGAAGAGGGACGCCTGATCGTGGTAGTACTCCCAATACGAAGGAAGAAACAATAGTTGCCCCGTCTTTCTTTTATCGCCCATCCCAGTACAGTATTCCCAGATGGCTTTCTTATGCTGCTCGGTAAGCCCAGTCGTGTTGTCCCTGAACATGTCGTAAGTAATATCTACCTGCATTTTAATCTTCCTTTCCAAAACCATTACATGTTACCAACTGTCCGTTTTCCAATGCGATGCCAGCAGATAATGTATTCCCATGCGATCTTCGGCGAGACCCTTCTAAAGTATCCGTCCTCCTCGTAGTAGAACTGCTGCTCATCAGGAAATGTCGTGAGCCAGATCGTTCTCTTTCCGCAACTCGCTAGCTTTTTCATTTTTCCACCGCCTATCTTAGACAACTATATTTACCCCGGCCTTAACCAATCCCGCGACCACAATCCACAATTCATCATCGTCGTAATATCCGCCGGTCTTTAGTTTTGCGATAAGGTCTTCCGCGTCAAACAACCCGCTAAACCAATCAGTGTACCACCGTCTATCCTGCAAGATCGCGTCCGCCATTTCTTCGTCAATCAAAATCTCAACGGAGTCAACATCTTTATTGACCGCACAATAGATCAGTCGTTTCAAATCTTCGATGGTCGCGATCCGTTCTTTGTCGAATCCGCAAACATGTGCAACATGCTTCTTATCGTGGCTCACCCAATCACCGTGTTTGTTTCTTTCGAATAACATAGGTAGCCCTCCCTTTTTTTCTGACGTCCTGCGCCTATCTCAATTCTTTTTAATCGCTTTTGTTTCGGTGAAATCATCTGGCATGATTATCGGCAACAATACGAAGTGAATAAGTAATTCCCCATTCTTATCTCGCTTCTGGTAATGCACTTTACCGCGAGGGCCGTCGGTAAACACGCCGTTCCATAACATCATTTTGTTTGGAATGATATCTACGAGATACGAATCGAGTCCGCCGAATTTACCGATGCCATACTCTACCAGATCAACCTCTCTTCCTTCTAATGTAGCCCAACAAATGTCATCTCTGTAACACGCCTGTACCACGTCGCTCTTTTTATATTCGAATTGCTTGAAGAAAACGTTCATCACAAAGTCGTCTTGCTGAATGTACCCGCTCTCCTTACCTTTCGCATAACGCACAATCTTATTTTCGCCAGCCAAATTTCTCGCGTCTAACAACATCTTATCCAGCCGTCCACCTTTTCGAATCAAGGAGCTTTTCACTTTGATCAGGTATGCGCCGTTACTAATGTAGGAGTAGCCATTCGTGAATGTCCCAAGGAAATACTGACCCATCCATCCAATGCTCGCAGTAATATTTCTTTCTCTGAATTCTTTCGCACACATTTTATTCAGTCCTTTCTAGTTTTCTTCGGACGCAATGGCAAACCCATTACTTTTAGTTTTCTCTTTGCTCGGTTGTAGTCCGACCAGAAAAATGAATTGTATTGATTTCTGCTGTCTATATCGATGATGAGTGCGTCGCGGATTTTATCGTAAACCGCCCATCCGTTTTCTCGTAACAGCTCGGCCAGTTTCATCGCAGATTCGAATTCTGATCCTGCGTCATATGCACTTTCGGCACAATCATCTCTGTAATAACAGCGCATCATACAATCTCCATTCTGCCGTCGAACCAGTGCATCTTAATCTCTTCTCCTGGCGATCCGAAGTTCTCGTAAATCTCCTTGGCCGGATCCTCATAGCAGTACAGATATTCAGTCCAGTCATTCTCCCGGCTTTCATTCTCCCGGCTTTCATTCTCTCGGCTTTCAATCTCCCATGCTGTCCCCGTATTGAGATAACTCATGATGATCCAATCAATTCCGGTTGGGTTAATTTCTTCATCCCAGAAGAAGTACTCGCCATTCACTTCCTTTGCCTGCCAAATTCCACCGACGAATATAAGCAATGCGTCGCAGATTGTTTGCAGTGTGTCTTCTGTCGAATAGCTTATAGCGCAATCACGCCACCTCTGCATTTCCCTTTCCGCGACCCACAACGTTTCATCCTCATTGCAAAAACTCTGGTCGCCGATGATGATAATGCCGTCATAGTATTCGTCTTCGAATGAGTCCCTCATCCATGGAGACTCTTGTTTTGCCGGGTCAATCTGTCTCGCGATCAACATGTTCATTACCTCCTTAGATCTGCAAATTTCTGCTTGCTATTCAATGATGGTGATCACGTACGGCTCACCACGATACATGCCGCTTCGAGTATTACCCATACCCATGACGTGCTTTTTGCCAGCGCTAAGTTCTTCGCGCATCTCGGCATTAATGTCGTTCCCCTCGTCGCGCTGCGATTCCACGTACTCATCTGGCGTCATGACTTCGATCCACCCATCGCATTTCCCACGAATGAGCTGATCATATCTCTGGCACCATCCGAACCCTGCGTCTTTTGCAATCGCCTTAATGATCGCTGGATCAGTGAAGTCCGGTCGTGTCCATTCCTGCTCATCGAATTTTCTGCTGGCGAAATCATCGATCGCGTTGTAGTATGCACCAATCGGCTGATCATCGACGTGGTAGATAGCTTCTTCTTCATACTCCATCGCCCAATCGAGGATGTTGTTTCTCAGTTCGTCGATGTGGTCGCTCCAATTATCATCGAGTCGGCACATATCACTTTCCCAAAATTCGTCGTATGCAAATGTAATCTGCATGATATCCGCAACAATTCTGCGTTCTAATCTTTCTTCTTTCGTCATTTTTCTCAGTCCTTTCTAATGTTTTTCGCTGGGATAAAGGTCGATCCAACAAGCATCAGAACTTCGATGTCGCTTTCTG
Source organism: uncultured Peptococcaceae bacterium (assembly GCA_958451915.1). GTDB lineage: Bacteria > Bacillota > Peptococcia > Peptococcales > Peptococcaceae > UMGS1590. The sequence goes on along the minus strand of CAUDRX010000053.1, from coordinate 6,937 downwards.
TCAATGTCACCTCAAGTCCTTCCTTCGTATTGACAAAGTGCATGTCTTTCGTCTCCGGATTGTCGGTCTGCGTCCAGCCATTATTAACGAAGTCTTTTACGGCTTCCTGCTTTACCTGATCAATGGTCTTTCGTTTTCCGCTATCTAATGCCAGCTTGAACAACGTCATATTCTCTACCTCCTATACCACTTCGTACTCTGCAACACTCGTCCAGCCTGTGAACTTGTGCATTTCGATCTCTTCCGGCTCGCATCCTGTCGCGTCTGCTAATTCCTGTCGAACTGTGTCGTCGTCCCAGCCATAGCAATACACGCCACAGTCATCATTGATGATCCATTCTGTTCCAAGATTGAAGTAGTTCGCTTCGATGCGCTGTATTCCTTCGTCGGTAATCACGTCTGCGTCATAGTAGCAGTCCGCCCATTCTCTCTGAGCGCATCCGTTCAGCGTTGCGTGCTGCCAATTTCCGCCATCTAACAAGCTCAGCATCTCGCAAACTTCATCTTCTTCGTGTTGCAAATAATGCCCATTGAGCAATTTAATCCAACGACTCACTTCATCCTTTGTCCATGGTTCGCCAGACGTTTTCTTTATCTCTTCGAAGTCCAAGAACTCTCGAACAGACATTGATTTAATCCATTCTGCTTCTGGATTTTTCATGTCTTCCCAGTCGTCAAACCATTCTTCACAAAACCGCGTGGTATCATATGCTTCTGTCGTGTAGTCCCGCCAATTTCTGCCGCCTATCACAACGTATCTGTCATAACGTTCGTCATAATCCCATGGGCTCTCCTGATAGTCAGGCGGCACCTGTTTCGCTACGATTTTCGGCATTCTATCTTTCGTCATTTTTCTCAGTCCTTTCTTATTCAATCATCGGCGCTTCACGTCACGTTCTTTCTTTTAAATCAATACGAAGCTGCGATCTGCTTCAAGCTCACTAGCAATGAGATATTTTCCATCGACTTCGATGATGTAATTTTCACAGCCACCAATGAACCACAACATCTCATCAAGCGTCTCGCCGTCAACAAACATCCACGTATCACGAATCTTGTCTTCATCGTATAGATCCCATGCGTCTCGGATTTTTCTCCAGAAGAGCACGGCTTCCTGTCCATTCGCGTCTTCGTAGTCTCTATACCATTTGTAAAGCGCGTCACAAACTTCGTCGCTCCATCCTGTGTTCCAGAATGCTTCGCGGAAATCTTCGTCTCCAATAACGTCGTACCATAACATCTTAAATTCCCCTTTCTATTCAATCGGAATGAAATATGCTAACAATCTGTCGTCCTGATAGATGCTGATAAAGTCGTCGTCTCGTACTTCGCATCTTTCCGGCAACTCATACTCAAGATCGCGCATTACTTCAATTGGGTCATCTTGGTCTGTGAGTACTACCTCGTCGGCATAGTATCCATCAATCTCGTACCAATTTCCCTCTTCGAATTGCAAATCTGTAACAATACGGAGTTGGTAAAGGCTGGATGTGTCACCGCTTTCGCGTTCCATCTCCACGAGGTCTTCCATCTCTAATGGCTGCGGCTCAAGCTCAATCATCTCACCTGTTGCGTACTTCTCAAACTCGGCACCCAGCACGAGATACTTAACGCCCGCGTATGCATCGTAGATTTTGAAGTACATGTCCCAATTGCCCGCGCTTTCCGGCTCGCCGAACAATCTCAAGTTCGTGTTTTCGTATTCGAGTGCCATCAGAAGTTTTGTCACATCTTGTAGCGACTCATACCATTCGTTTTCAAACCAGTCGTCTTTCTCGCGCTGACACTGGATAATTCCGCTGTCTAATCTTTCAAACAACATTTTTCTCAGTCCTTTCTATTTAACATTCGACAGGATATGCAAAACTGTCTTTATGATCTCGGTTATACATTGCGCACCATTTTTCTGCTTCTTCTTTTGTTTCAAAGTCTTCATCGACGCCCAATACTTCGCCTGCTTGATATACCCCATTACAACTACAGCATCCGGGGTATCTCAGATCTTGAATCCACACACAATACATTTTTCACCCTCCTATTCGTTGCCACGATAGATTTTCTCAATTGCACTAAGCCACATTGCGTATTCACCAAACAACTCTATTTCATTCAGCTGCTCATACAAATATTTGAGCTTTTTGACAGACTGTTTATATGCGTCAACTGTTTCTCTTGACGTTTCTCCGTATGCTCTTAACGCCGCTTTTTCCGTCTCCCATTCAGAAAACAAGACGACGGCAAACAATCTTTCCATTTCCTGTGTTATGGTTTTCATGGCTGATTCTCCTTTCTATTCTTCGTAGCCGCCCGCTGGACGGCGCAAACCCTTCTCTTGCACCAGCTCCATTTAATTTTCCCCATGCTAATCACATTCCTTTCCTTCTTTCTTATGCTCTTCTACGTGGTTGCTCTACTGGTCTCCTTCTGCGTGGTGGATTGTCCTTGATTGGTCTCAGGCAATGCCCAGGGTTAAGCATCCAGAATCCCAATACGAAGAGAGCAAACACAAGGCAGACCTTATAGAAAAGGGCTCCAAAAATTCCCACGAGGATGGCAAAATTTGTTACCAGAATTGTCAGTGCTACCCCGATGAAAAATTCGAGACCTTCATTAATCGTCATTTTTATCACAGTCCTTTCCAACTACTTCTTTGATAAACTCGCTTGTCAATTTGCACAGTACATCTTTCCGCCGACCGTCTTTTTCAGCGCGTTCGGCGTACTGTTCTATTACCGTTCGATCTGCTACCAGATTTCCGAACGACCCATAACCGACCGCGATGGCTGTTGTTTCGTCGTATTGGTAGACATCGCACGCCCGGCCAAAGACTCCGCACGTATACCATCGCGGCTCCGTCCATTCCAGCATTTTCCGCAGGCTATTTCCTTCGGCCTTGATCACATTCGCAAACCGTCTACAGATCGCGACCTCGCATGCCGGATATGGTCTCCTCCTCCTTCTTCGGGTTGCCTTCATGCTAATTCCTCCTCCTAATGTCTAAGTAATCCCAACCAATACAATGTTTCTCGATACTTGCGCGGATGTGATGCCAGCTCTGTCAGCTCTTCGACCAAGCGTGTCAGATCGCTGCTTCTCAGTTCGTGGCCGACAACGAACGGCAACTCTTCTTCTTGCCATTTTCTGTCTACAAGACCCCGCAGAGTATCCGCGACTTCTTCGGCGTATTGCCTTCTTAATTGTTCACGCATTTTATTCACCCCCATTCGATTTGTTTCATGTGCTTGCCGACGATTCCGAACTCCTGCCGATACCTCCTGACGGCTTCGCGTTTCGTGTAGTGGAGATACCTTCTTTTTGGGAATCCGTCGACTCTGATCAGCAGATACCCACAACTTTTCCGGATGTACATGTTTAACATGATTAGTCCTCCTTTCAGGCGTTCCGCATCCTAGTATCTTTCAACCCAGCCATAATCCGTGAAGCACCCATGGGTTTCGTATCGGATATCTCGCCCATACGATTCGAAATCGAAGTATCTTTCGAGTGTTTCGTTTCCGCCGAAATCCACAGTGCCAACCTCAACGGCATAATAGCAACCGAGATCTTCATCCGTATTGACATCCGGCAACAGCATCCATTCATCAGGATCGGAATCAAGCGCATCTTCGATGCATTCATACTCGCAAGCCGCGCAGAACGTGCTGTCGTCCCAGTCTTCGAGCTTTTCCGCAGTCTCGTTCAGCCATTTGATAGACGGATATTCCCCGAAATAGCTGTACCAATCTACGTCGCCTTCATAATCGGTCACAAAGTGCTCTTCGTACCTTCTGCCGTCGATTCCGATGCGCTCCATGAGGTCACGCTCTTCGTTTTCGTCAATCGGAAAGTCGACCCATTCGCCGACCAATTCGCCCTCGTTATACTTGCCGAGGTTCGTGATAAATGCTCTAAGTTCTAACATGGTTAATTCTCCTTTCGATTCTTGCGCCATCGGCGCTCTAAAATTCCACAGACGATTCTTATTTTCTGAAATTCCGCAGACTAGTATTATTCTGCCGACGAAACCACGTTATGTTAGTAACTGTCAGTTTTCTAATGCGATGGTGAAAAAAATAAAGGATTCTGTCGCGTGTGTCTCGTGTTCTATCTCGTGATAGTTATAGCACACGACTGACACATCTGTCAAGCAAATCCTAGTGGCTGCTCAATTCTCCATGGCTCAAAGTACCCGAATTCGCCAAAATCCATGATGTCTTCGGGATTCTCGAACTCTTCGCGCACTTCATCGGTGAGCGCCACGCCCCACCATTTTCTGCGAGCTACAGTCATCCAGTCGTCGCCCACGAGCTGATAAATTGTGATCTCGTCGTAATTGTTCCCAGGATATCCGGTTTCGTCGTCTACTTCGCGCATGAGTTCCATGAAATCCGTCATGCCCGTCTTTTCCACTTGGACTTCCACCGTCTTCATGATTCCCCATTCTACACGGAACGATCTGAGTGCGTCTTCAAAGGCATCATACTCTTCATCGAGTCCGAGCAGAATCATAGCGCGATACATGCCGCGATATCTATCACCGGCTGGATTGCCTGCGCCTTCTTCGGCTGTATTGATAAACAGCCTTCTTTTTCTGTAATCTAACATGGTAAATCCTCCCTTCGGCTTTTCTTCACTTCTTTGGCTCGCTGCACTATACTCCTGCCAAGGCTTCGCACACGTCCATAACCATGCGATATTCACGGGTGCGCGGATCAAGGTTGACAGTGATAACAACAAAGTCGCCGCATCCTGCCACATCCCATACCACGCCGCGCATATTGCGTAATACGGATTTCACCACTTCGGATTTTCCGCACTCTAATACCACACTATACGGCTGCGTGATCAGTTCCCGCTCATCGTGCTTTTCCAGCTCGTCCAGCACGCTGAGAACAGAGCGAATCCCGACAATTTTTGCGTAAATTGAGTCCGCAATCCTTTCACGTCCGCGATCCTGTTCACGCTGACGTTTGTTCTCCTGTTGCTCCATCATAGAGATGATGGCCTGACGTTCTCTTTCAGTCATTTTTCTCAGTCCTTTCCTTCTTTCGGCTTTCAAATTCCCGCGTTTCGCAACGCTGCTTTGATCAAACTATTAACGTGATTGTCGTTACAGTCGTACTTGTCGTACCATTCGCAAACCGTCGGCACGCCAATGAGCATATATTTGCACTCAGCCGCTAACCGCGTTTCAAAATCGTTGTAGTCGCCGCTTTCGCGCAATTGTTTAGCCCAATCTAAAATAGCGCCTTTATTGGCTGCGAATTTTGCTGTCACGCTTTCCAGCTCGGGTTGAAGTTTTAGCATAATGTCCACCTGCTTTCTTTTCCCTCGGAAATTTCCCGCGCGTCCTTCTTCGAGTTATATCCCCCGCGAATTTTTCGCGCGCATAATGCGCCCGCGCATCCAATACGAAGAGAAAATGATCTGATCCCCGCGTTTTTGTCACGCGCATAATGCGCGGGCATGTTCATTGCAACAAAAAAGACGGTATCAAACCGCTCTATCATCATATTCCCATACCCAAAAGGAGGCGCGTCAAGCGCCTCTCTTTCACTTGTCTTTGTCGTCGTCTTTTTCACCCAATACATGCAAGTTAACTACTTCCAGCATCGCTTTTTGTGTTTTGTTGGCACTGTATACCTCATATTTGCCATCTTTCGTTTTAATGCTTGCTATGATTGCATAAAGCACATCATTGCCTTTAAATTTATCGTTTGCGCCATAGAGCGTAAAGGCCATATTTGCGAGGCAGTTTTGGACAGTTTTACATTCGCCCTTTGTGGCAATTTTTAACCAGTCCTTATCTCTGCCTTTGACGTCTTCCAGTTTTTCGGCACGCTCGACGATCTGGACAATGATACCGCGCACAGTATCCGCGCATCCTTGATAATATCCAGTTTCTTTCGAATTGTCGGTTTTGACGTCTCTCAGCTTGCGATATTTGCCAGATACGTGGAAAGCGTGGGCGCGTGCCTTGTTATCTTCATCAATTAGTAAACCCTCGATGCCTTTAGCTTTGTCGATGCGTTCGGCGGCCGTTGTTCTGGCGTCTTTTACGCTTTTAGCCATTTTTTCCAGCTCATTGATTTTGACCGAAATGGCATCATTTTGACCATATTCCGCCAAAATGTCAGATAATTCTTTTTTGGCGTTATCAATAGCTTTTAGCGCGTCGCTATTGACGTAATAAACAGCGCCCAGATCGGCCCTATCGTTAAACTTTTCAATGGCTGTTTTATCGAAATATGTGCAATTTAACTGTTTTAACATTTGAATAACCCCTTCCTGTCACCGCACCATCAGCGCGGCCATTGTAACAAGATATGCGCTTGACGCGCCTCCTTGTGGGTATGGGTCGACCGGTGTTCCTAACCGTAACCGCGGGGTTTGCCCGCGTTGCTGTCTGTTCACGTCCATGCGCCCCTATTGCCTTTCCGCCCTTCCGCTCATGATGATATGCGCGTACCGCTGTCGACACTTCCGGGGCCATCTAACCGATTGCAATAACTTTTAGGCATATCTCCCCCCTTTATGCGTGCGCATCCTTGCGCCTTGCTGGGGTTCAGCGCGTCTCTTTGACGCCTTCCGCCTATCCGTTACCTATTCTGCCAGTGCACGCCGGTTATCCGCGCGCCGGGGGTTGTTAGTCCCCGATAAGATGCCGCGTTTCCACGACACCCCGCCCATGCTATCATGGGGTTTATGTCAAAGATCTGATGGGTTTAGGTGCCACGCCTTGCGTGGCCGGTTACATTCTAATCATTGCGTGTTTCCTCCTTGTCGTGTGGTTTGTTGATTTATACCCCGCCTGCAAGGGCGGCTGTTGTAGTATGTCTGCCGGATTGGTTCCGGTGGCCCATTCCCTTTTGGGTATACCCATCATACCATTCCCTTTTGGGTATGTCAATACTTTTTTCAAAGTTTTTTGCACGCC